>DAOTXG010000318.1:0-4834 GCA_034435515.1 Anaerolineales bacterium | reverse complement strand
ATATCACGTGCACCGCGCCTTCCCCGACGTTCTTGATCGCCCCCATCCCAAACCGGATCGCGTAGTCGCTGGCGGCCGGCGACTGGCGGGCGGCAACCGGTTCAATCGTAAAGTCCAGCCCGCTGGCGTTCACGTCGGGCGGCAGCACCGGGATGCCCATGCGGCGGCAGTCGGCGGTGTAGAGCGCGACCTTGCCTGTGTCGTTCTTCGAGACCGACAGCAGCGCGGTCATGTACTCGACCGGGTAGTGCGCTTTGAGGAACGCCGTCTGGCAGGTGATCATCGCGTAGTCGGCGGCGTGCGAGTTGTGGACGACGAAATCGTTGGCGACGAAGTTGTGCGTGTCGGCCACCGTCAGATCATAAGTCGGCTTCTCGCCGACGTATTCGATGGACGTGACCTTGTCCCAATAGACATCGCCGGCGGCGTAAGCGCGCAACTCGTCGGAGTCAAAAAAGTTCGCCAGCCGCCCGATGATCGTCCGGGTGAAACCGGACTTGGAGGCTGAACCCGTCTGAGAAAACTCGCCTTGAGCAACTCCCGCTTCTGCGCGAATTTGATCCCACGTCAAGCCCAGCGCGGCCTTTTCGTGCCGGACGAAGTGCTTGACGCCCAGCGGAACGACATCGCGCGTGCCGAAGAGGACGTGCCCCGAAACCAATATGCGTTCCAGCGTCTCGCGCCGCGCAAGGCTGACGAAGCGACTCCCTATCGTGTCCGCAAAAGTCCGCATGTTTTCGTAGCCCGTGACAAACAGTTGATACCCAAGCCGGCCACCCCGATAGGGGAAGTTCACCTTTCGCAAGCGGCTGACGATGCCCAGGCGCAAAAGCAAATGTTGGAGTTGACGCGCCAGGCGCTCGGAGGCGGTCGCGTAATATAAACTGCGCCCGCGCTCGTTGAGGTGGCCGTCGCCTTCCCACATGCGCGAGATGAGCAGGGCCATCTGCCCGTTCGTCAATTCAAAGGCTTCGTCGGGAATGGATTTAGTATGCGCGTCCTTGCCCAATAGTCCCAATTGACGGGCCCACACAAAGACCCCGGCCTCGCGTGAACGGTCGGCGCGGCGGCTATAAACCGAATACGCCGACTTGTGCCGCCCCACTGACGCCGCTGTATTATCGAACTTCTCAAGGTTGGTTGTGTAGTCGCGCAGTTGCTCGTCGTCGGCCGTGTAGTAATACACGCCGTTCGGGTGGCAGAGGTTGCCCTCGGCGAGCAAATGGCCGAGTACAATGACTTCGTGGTCAGGCCATTCGGCGTGGCCATTGACGGGAAGGCGGCGCGGCACGGCGAGTTGGTCACCAACTTTGAGTTCGCCCAGCATTCGCCAGCCGTCGAACGTGTAGAAGGGATGATTAGCCGTCGCTTCAATCTGCCGCCCCAATTGTGTCGTGAGGCGATAAACGGGTTTCACGCCGTTGTGGTGTACATGGGTGACGACGCCAGGGCCGAGGCGCAAGTTTCCGGTATCGAGCGTGATTGTGCGCTCAATGCTCTGTGTACCACTTGCCAGATCGCCCACGCGCACTATGCGCCCTGTATCAGCGTCCACGATTTCCACATCGCGGCTCAAACACTTGTTGAAACCGTAGTTGGCAAAGAATTCAATGTCGCCGTATACGGCCTCGGCCACGGCGGGACTATAACCGTTCGCCACCGCGCCCGAGATGAAGCGCTGCCTGTGCCGCGCGATTTCCGCGTCAATCTTCTTGCCGACCGCCTTGCGAATCTGGTCGGCGTCGCCGGGCGAGTAGCCCGCCATCTTGACCGCAATCTGAATGATGGATTCCTGATAAACGATGATCCCGTAGGTCTCTTTCAGAATTGGCTCAAGATCAGGATGGTGATAGACAATCGGCTCTTTGCCGTGCATCCGATTGATATAGGACGGAATGTAGTCCATCGGGCCGGGACGGTAGAGGGCGACGACGGCGATGATGTGCTCGAACTCGGTCGGCTTCATCGAGGTCAGCACTTTGCGCATCCCCTCCGACTCGACCTGGAAAATGCCGTCCACGTAGCCTGTGCCGAGCAGGTCAAAGAGTTTCTTCACCTTCGCGTCTTCGACCGGGTCGTCGGGGCGGCGGATGAAGGGGATGGTGGTCAGATCGTAGCGGACGCCGCGCCGCTGTTCGATCAGCTCGCACGCGCGGCGCATGATCGTCAGCGTGGCCAGGCCGAGGAAGTCCACCTTGAGCAGGCCGATCTTCTCGACGATCTCCATCGGAAACTGCGTGACCACGCCCAGGCCGCCCTCGCCCTCCGCCTCTTTGGTCGGGCGGTGCAGCGGCGTATATTCGACCAGCGGCCTGTCCGAGATGACGACGCCCGCCGCGTGGGTCGAGGCGTGGCGGTTCACGCCCTCCAGTTGAAGCGCGGTGTCCACCAACTGGCGGATGTAATCCGTCGAGTCGTAGAGGTCCTTGAACTCCTTGTTCTCGAAGGCGTCTTTGAGCCTGACCTTCGGCCCGGAGGGGACGAGCTTGGCGACCTTGTCCACCTCGCCCAGCGGGATGTCCATCGCCCGCCCGACGTCGCGGATGGCCGCGCGCGCGCCGAGCGTCCCGAAAGTGATGATCTGCGCGACGTTCTCCTGGCCGTACCTCTGGACGGCGTATTCGATCATCTCGCCGCGCCGGTCGTCGGGGTAGTCAATGTCAATGTCGGGCATCGAGATGCGGCCCGGGTTGAGGAAGCGCTCGAAGATGAGCGAGTTCCGCAGCGGGTCGAGGTTGGTGATCCCGCAGGTGTAGGCGACGATGGAGCCGGCCCCGGAGCCGCGCACGTTCCACCAAATGTCGCGCGAGCGCGCGAACTCGCACAGGTCCCACACGATGAGGAAGTAATCGTCGAACCCCATCTTGTGGATCACGCCCAGCTCGTAATCCAGCCGCTGGCGGATGGCCGATTCGTCGGTCCCCTGAAGGGGATCTCCGACGCGCGAGCCGTAACGGGCGCGCAGCCCCTCTTCACAAATGCGCCGCAAATACGTCTCCGCCGTGTGCCCCTCCGGGACGGGGAAGAGCGGCAGGTGGTAGCCCTTCGCCTTGAGATTCACCTCGCACATCTCGGCGACGAGGAGCGTGTTGTCGAGCGCGCCAGGGAAGTGGCCGAGCACGGCTTCCATCTCGGCCCGGCTCTTGAGGTAATACGAGCCGTCGCTCATCTTCATCCGGTTGGGGTCGCTGACGAGTTTCTGCGTCTGGATGCAGAGCAGGACGTCGTGCGGCGCGGCCTCGCCGGGCAGGACGTAGTGCGCGTCGTTGGTCGCCAGAAAGCGCACGTTGAAGCGCGGCGCGAGTTCGGCCAGCGCCTGGTTAAGTTGATGCAGCTCGGGGAGGTTGTGGTGCTGCACCTCGAAGAAGAAATTCTCCGGCCCGAACACGTCGTAATACCAGCCGATTTCCTTCTTCGCCTTTTCGGGGTTGCTCTCGTCGGTGAGCAGGCGCGGGATTTCGGCGGCCAGGCAGCCGGTCGTGCAGATCAGGCCCTCGGCGTGCGCGGCGAGCGCGTCCTTGTCCACGCGCGGCTTGTAATAGAAGCCTTCGAGCTGCGCCAGGCTGGCGAGCTTCAATAAATTTTTGTAGCCCGTCACATTCTTCGCCAGCAGGAGCAGGTGATAGGGCTTGTTCTCCTCGCCGGGCAGCCGCTCGGACATCTTGCCTTTGGCGAGGTAGCCCTCCATGCCGATGATCGGCTTCACGCCCGCATCGGTCGCCGCCTGCCAGAACTCAATCGCCCCGTACATCACGCCGTGGTCGGTGAGCGCAATCGCCGGCTGGCCGAGTTCCCTGGCGCGCGCCACCATCTGCGGGATGCGCGCGAGGCCGTCGAGCAGCGAGTATTCCGAGTGGCAGTGGAGGTGGACGAAGGACATGACGGCGGTCAGTAATGAGTAATCAGTAAGTAGTAATTGATTGTTGAAAGCCAGCAACACTGGGTGAGGAAGACTACGTCGACGATTATAGCACTGAACGATTCTGGCGCGACTTAAAAAATTGCGCCGACGAGGCAGGTCGTCGGCGATGTGACAGGAAGAGTCACGCGGGCAGCGTGGCGGGGCAGAAGGCGGCGAGGAGGGATAACTGGCTATGAGACGATATAAAACAATCCTACGTTTGATGCGTAATAACGCGCGCGGAGATGGATTAAGTTCGTGGCATCGCGCCATTCGCCAGTGAATGAGTAGTTCGTCGTCCCCGTCCCCGCGCTGCTCAACACACTCCATACGGCTCATAACTCCGCGCCAGCGTCACACTGCCGCTGGCATTCGCCACCTGCCGCACGCTCCCCAACGCATCGCCCAGGAAGTAGGCCGTGCTCGTCACGCTCTGCTGCGCAATCCGCCCATTGCCGTACAAGTACGCCTGGGTACCATCGGCCAGGATCTGGGTCAGCCCTGTCGCCAGAGCCTACCGAAGGGTCAAAGTGTAGCCGGCGCTTGAGGCGCTGAACAACTGGTCGGTGAGGATCAGGCTGGCTCAAAACGAGCCGGGTCGGCTACGGCATTGTCTTTATTCGCTTGGTAAGGTGCGGGCTTGAGCGCAACCTACCGGGTCAAGATGAGAGGGCGTTTGCCTTCTGCCGTGCGTTTATCGCTTTCCGGGCCGCCAGCCGGGCAGGGAAAACAAAGGGCAGAGTCCCAAAGACCCTGCCCGGCCGTCTAGCCACCCGCGGCGGCGCTCAGGTTGCGCTCCCGCAGAGCCTTATCCTCCACCGCGGCAGGCTCAGCTTAGCACATCCGAACGGACATTTCGCGCGCTGATCAGGGGGCAATTTAACCCGTTGATCTGCGGACTTTCTAAACCGTTGTTGACACAGCCTGCCGGAG
>DAOTXG010000317.1:0-3272 GCA_034435515.1 Anaerolineales bacterium | reverse complement strand
CGCACGATGCCTCAACCTCCCTCACCTTCCCGCCACCGGCTCTGGGCCACCCTCAGCCTGATCGCAGCCGTGCTGTGGATCATCTTTTCGGCCATCCTGCCGACGCCCGTCACGACGCTGATGGGCCTGCCTTTCGCGGGCGTCGCGCTGGCGGCAGGTTGGTTCGGCCGCCGCCGGAGCGTTTATCACGGCGATCGCCCCTCCGCCCGCCGCGCAGCGTGGGGCATGGGCCTGACCTGCGCCGGTTGTATCTGGCAGGTGATTTATCTTTCCATCCTGGGAGGCGTCGGCCTGTCGCTGCTCGTCGGCAGCGTCAGCCTCCTCCTTAAGTCTATCCAGGGAACTCCCACGCCATGAGTTTTGAGAACGGCCTCATTGATTTGCGCAGCGATACGGTGACGCACCCGACGCCCGCGATGCGCGCGGCGATGGCCCGCGCCGAGGTGGGCGACGACGTGTTCGGCGACGACCCGACGGTGAACCGCCTGCAGGAGATGGCGGCGGAGATGACCGGCCACGAGGCCGGGTTGTTCGTCGCCTCCGGGACGATGGCGAACCTCGTCGCCCTGCTCACCCACTGCGGGCGCGGAAACGAGGCGATTGTCGGGCGGGAGTCCCACATCTACCTCAACGAGGTGGGCGGGATGGCCGCGCTCGGCGGGATTCAAGCCTGTCCCATTCCCAACCAGCCGGATGGCACGCTGCGGCTCGAAGACATCGAAGACTCCATCCGCGCCGAGGACGTGCATCACCCCCGCACCCGGCTGGTCTGCCTGGAGAACACGCAGAACATCTGCGGGGGCGCGCCGCTCACGGTCGAGTACACGCGCCAGGCGGCCGACCTGGCCCACCAGCAGGGATTGAGGCTGCACATTGACGGCGCGCGGTTGTTCAACGCGGCGGTGGCGCTCGGCGTCTCGGCCAGCGCGCTCGCCCGCCCGGCGGACTCGGTCATGTTCTGCCTCTCCAAGGGACTGTGCGCGCCGGTCGGCTCGATCTTGTGCGGGTCGCGCGATTTCATTGCCGAAGCCCGGCGTTACCGCAAACAGGTGGGCGGGGGGATGCGGCAGGCGGGCATCCTCGCGGCGGCGGGCATCGTGGCGCTGGAGACGATGATCGAGCGTTTCGAGGATGACCACGCCAACGCCCGACGCCTGGCCGACGGGCTGCGGGAAATTCCTGGGATTGAGGTGGACGCGGGCAGCCCGCGCACGAACATGGTGTACTTCAACCTGGCGCCAGGCGTCAGATTCACCGCCGCCGAAATCGCGGCGCAGATGAAACCGCGCGGCATCGGGGTAGACGCCGAAAGCGCGCGCCGCTTCCGCCTGGTGACGCACTATTGGATTGACGCGACAGACATTGAGAAAGTAGCGGCGGCTTTTCGTGAGGTGTTGGGGGGAGGATGAGTTTTACGCAATACGGAAGACGTTGTATTGAAGCGTATTGCGTATTCCGTATTGCGTAGCGTGTGCGCCTGATTTCAATCGCCATTGACGCGCCCTAAGCGGTATGGTATATTCACGCGGCGCACGCACTGGTCCCGTGGTGTAGCGGCCAAACATGCGGCCCTGTCAAGGCCGAGATCGCGGGTTCGAATCCCGTCGGGACCGCTGAGGCTACACAAAAAGACTCCTTCAAGCCCTGCTTGAAGGAGTCTTTTCTATTCTGGCTTTGCCCGGAGCGCGCCTCAAACCTCCGCCTCTGGTTTTCCCAGGGCGTCATCCGCGCGGTTTGACACACACCGGAGTGCGTTGCATGCTAACGATGACTCCGCGCTTCAACCACAGCAGATAAATTCGGTCAAATAAGTCCAGGTTTCAATACGCGGGGTGGATTATTTTGGATTTGCAGGTAGAGCCGGAAATAGAGTGACAATCATCATACGCCAAACGGCCTGTGGAAAGTCGCGCCATATCGCGCTAGGCGAAAGGGGCCAAGATGCGGTAGTCTTTCTCCAAGAAAGTTCCTCCGAGGACATACGCTCATGAATTCATCTATCAAACGAGTTCTGCTTCCGCTCGGCGCGGGCGTGCTGGGGGCTATCTTTCTGACGGGCGTCTACCTCGGCATCGTCTCGCTGGCCGAATCGCCCCAGCACGCCCGCGAATTGTTCTGGCAAGACAAGGCCTTCGTCATCCCGATCATCCTTGGCTTCGGCGCACAAGTCGGACTGTACACCTTGCTGAAGAAAGGGCTGTACATGCCCCTGCACGTTCCGGCGGGTGGCGCGACGACGGCGGCAGGCGGGGGCATGTCCACGATGGCGATGGTCGCCTGCTGTGCGCACCATGTCGCCGACGTGCTGCCGCTGGTGGGCCTGACGGCTGCTGCTACCTTCCTCGCTAACTGGAAGATCCCCTTCATGGTCGTCGGCCTGTTGACAAACCTCATTGGTATTGCGGTGATGCTGCGAGAAATTTTCAGAGCCAGGCAGCATGCCGCTGCTCATCTATCCACGTTGGAGGCTGCTTCGTGAACCGCAAGGTAATCCTTTCCCTTTGCACTCTTTTGGCTCTGGCGATCAGTCTGGCGGCTTGCGCCTCGGCCACGCCCGCGCCTGCCCCTCAAGTAAAACTCACGGCTGAAAATGCTCCGGCCTCGGACACTGGCTCGACAGAGTCCAGTGGTGACCCATCGGCGCTCCCCCCTGCTGGGGCCGCAAGGCAGGGTCTCGCCCGCACCGACGCGCAGGGCGCAGTGGAATTTGTCGTGACGCCGCTCAATCTCACCACGCCTGGCGAGACGCTGGACTTCGACGTTTCGATGAATACGCACTCGGTGGACGTATCGTGGGACCTGGCGGCGCAGTCGCGGCTGAAGACGGACACGAGTCTGGAAGTGAAGGGGCTGAGCTGGCCGGTCGGCGGCGGCCATCATTACGAGGGCAAGTTGACCTTTCCCGCGAAGACCGCCGATGGCAGGGCGCTGCTGGAAGGTGCGAAGGCACTCACGCTGATCATTCGAAACACAGACGTCGCCGAACGGATGTTCGTGTGGGAACTCTCTCGATAAAGACTGCCCGACGGACAGGGCAGCTCTGGAAGCGATTTGGCCCAGTGGCAGTGATTGCCCTGGGTGCTCTGCTGTTCCTCGCCAGCGTCGGCTACTGGGCGTATAGCGCGGCGCTTGCCAATCCTGGCCCTGTCGCCGTGCCCGACTCGGTCGCCGGAATGCCGCTGACGCAGAAGATCGTCGGATCGGAAGCCGTCGCGGAAGTGACCCGCCTCCACGGCAAAGGGTTCCCGCTCACCTCGGGCGCGGTGGCGATC
>DAOTXG010000316.1:0-4378 GCA_034435515.1 Anaerolineales bacterium | reverse complement strand
ACCTCCTGCGCCGCTATCCGTTTCCCTTCAGTTACTTCGAGCGCTACGTTCTCCAGCACGCCGACGCCGCCATCGTCGGCAACCAGGAGGCGCTCGCCGTGTGGCGGGCGAAAGGCTATCCAGGCCCGATCAGCGTCATCCCGCAATTCGGCATTGACCCGGACATCTTTGGCCCTCACCCTCGGCCCCTCTCCCGTTCGGAATGCTTCGCACAACGAATAGGAGAGGGGAGTCAATTCGTCATTGGTTACGCCGGTCGCCTCGTCCCCGAAAAAGGCGTGGACATTCTCATCAGAGCCTTTGCCCAGCTTCCGCCTGGCGTCCAACTCCGCATCGCCGGTTCTGGCCCGGAGCGTAAAACCCTGCGACGCCTCGCCGAAAAACTTGGCGTGAGTGCGCGGGTTATCTTCGAGCCGCCCATCGCCTCCACTGAAATGCCCGGCTTCTATGCCCAATTGGACTGCCTCGTCCTCCCCTCGCGGGCGCGGCCCAACTGGAAAGAGCAGTTCGGCCGCGTGCTGGTCGAGGCGATGGCCTGCGGCGTTCCCGTCGTCGGCTCGGACTGCGGCGAAATCCCCCACGTCGTCGGCGAGGCGGGCTTGATTTTTCCAGAGGGGGAAGTGAACGCCCTGGCCACGCATCTGCGCGAGTTAATGAACAACTCCAGCCTGCGCGCCGACCTCGCCGCCCAAGGCCGCGCGCGGGTGGTGGAGCGTTACACGCAGAAGAAGGTGGCGGAGGAGACGGTGAGGGTGTATCGCTCGATTGCGGATTGGTGAGTGCGGATTGCGGATTGGTAACCACATGGGCTTGGGGGAACGCTGATTTCGCTGAAAAAACGCTGATGGCGCTGATTTTCTTCTGGATCACACCTGCCCTTGCGGGCGTGCAAGGGTCAGCGAAAACCTGTCACTTCGACAGGCTCAGTGCGCTGCCTGAGCGACCCTGAGCGACAGTCGAAGGGCGAAGGATCAGCCTGATCAGCGTCACACTTGCACCCCGTTCGGGCTGCGAGCCCGCCGGGGCGAGATCGCGAAGCATCCCTGTAGGACGGCCTGCACGCATTCCGCGCGGCGCGCTATTCGTTTATTCATTGAGTATTCGTTGACAGAGATGGCGAAGAACGCGGGTTTATTCTTTTACGACTCCTTAGCGAGAGATACTCGGCAGGTAAAGGTGATAAGGAAACGTGTCAAATATCGCCGACGCCAACACCATAAATCTGCCCCAGGTGCTTGCGGCTGTGTTGACGATCACAGTATTCTGAGCCGTGTTGCTGATAGTCGCGCTAAATGTGATAACCGTCGCGCTGTTACTGGAGACCGTTCCCGTCCAGGTGATGACACCCTGACTGGCAACGCCTGCGCCATTGGTCACTGAAAGCGAGTTGGGAACATACGTAAGTTCGCTTGGCAACGTATCGGTCAGAGATACACTAGGCCGGTTGGCATTTGGCCCAAGAGTGATGGTGTAGGTCACCAGGCCGCCAGGGCTGAAAATCCCGCTCACGCTTTTGGTGGCGAATGGACTGACCTCATACGCCCCAATATCACACCGTCCCACGCGGGGCGCGCCACGCTGATCAAAAGCAAGCAGGTTGCCCAGATTATCCGCACAGCCGGCCGGGTTGCCAGCGTCAATGGCTGGACTGCCGGGGAGCAGAGCATGGGTCAGGGTAGGGCCGCCGTTATCTTGCAGGGGGCCAAGTTTAGCGTCAACGTTGAGCAGATCGCCTGTGGCGGCGTTGAAGGTGCAGCCAGAAGTATTCTCAACAAGGTTGTATCCTGAACTGCCAATCGTGCCGCTGCAATCCGGGCCAGCCGCGGCAGCGGTATTGCCAGCTAGAATGCTGTTCTTCAAAGTCCAAGTGTCGTAGTGATCTACAAAGATGCCTCCTCCATATGAAGCGGAGTTATTGGTGACTGTGCTGTTGTTTAGAGACAGAGTTCCAGGGTACGAGCTAATACTGGTGAACCCCCTAATACCACCTCCCCCTTCGGGGGCCATGTTCCCAGTGACCGTACTGTTGTTTAGGGTTAGGGTGCCGATGTTGTAAATGCCGCCGCCATGACCGAGGTAACTGGCTGTATTGTTACTTACAACAGTGTTGTTCAGCGTAAGGACGGTGCCAACGTAATCAGAGGAGCGACCACCGTTGGCGATGCCGCCTCCAAACTGGGCGGTGTTGCCGCTGATGATACTGTTATTCAAGATCAGGGCGCCGCCGTTAAAAATCCCACCGCCTGCCGACCCCGACGATCCGTTCCGAACCACAAACCGCTCGATGATGGCCGCCACCCTTTTATCCACGAAGATACCAGTGCGCGTGTTCTCGCCGTCAATAGTGGACACATCGCTCTGAGCGGCGAACGTTTCATTCCACCCACCTAGCAGACGCACACTCTTGTTCAGACGCACTACTTGATCGCCTGTGCCCGTATAAGTGCCGCGGGCGACTAACACCCCATCGCCATTCATAAACCCGCCTTTGCCCAACACACCGCCGACGGTGGCGCAGGGCATTGAAGAGGACTGACAATCGTTGCTATCATTCCCGCCCAGGGCCACATACCAGCCGAAGTTGTTTAGCAGAAAGTTGGCCAGAGTAATAACGCCGCTTGCCGTCGCGGTGACCATGTAGGACCCCGGCAACGCGTTGGCCATAAAAACCGGAGCAGTGACAAAACCATTCTCGTCGGCAACAGCTGTTGCCGTGAATGCGCCGGTGCCGGTAAACGTCCCGCTGGCTCCGCTGGCTGGGGCAGAGAACGTCACCATGGTGTTGCTTACTGGCGTGCCGAGGCTGTCGAGCACAACTGCCTGCAGCGGAGTTTCAAAAGTGGTACGGGGCGGGGTGCGTTGGGGCGTGCCCCCGCTGGCATACAGGCTGGCCGCCGGGCCGGGGATGGTATATTCATACGCCCCGATGTCGCAGATACCCACACGGGGTGCACCGCGCTGGTCGGTCGTCAGGAGACCCGCACTGCCCAGACAGCCTGCCGGATTTCCAGCGTTAATGGCCGGGCTACCTCCGAGCAGTGGATGATAGGCGGGTGACGCGGTGAGCGGCCCGAGTTTGGGATCAATAGGCGCGCTCGGTGAACCGGCCTGATCGCCGGTTGCGCTCGTAAGCGTACAAGACGATCCCACTACGCCGATGAGGTTGTAGCCCAAGGAATTGAGTTGCCCCTCGCAGTCCTTCAGTGTGCCATCACTCAACCTGTTACCGGCGATGATACTATTCTGCAAAGTGGCTGAACTCGCAGGGTAACTCCAGAGGCCACCATTGACATTATTTACTACGGACGTATTGTTTAACGTCAGCGAACCGCCAGAGTTTGATATGCCTCCAATGAATGCGCAATAGGCCGGACTACAAGTAGCATTGCCGCTGACGGTACTATTGTTCAAGGTCAGCGATCCGCCAGCGTTGAAGATACCGCCCCTGCCTCCCTCGGGGGTAGTACTGTTATCAGTCACTGCACTATTGTTGAGCGTTAAGGTTCCTGTATTATAAATACCGCCGCCTTTGGCATTGTTACGAATATGGACTCTGTCCAAAGTCAGAGTACCATCGTTCCTGACGCCATCGCCATCACCCCCACTGATTTCGCCATGCTGAATTATGAAACGCGCAACGCTTGTCATCACCCCGCTGTTTACCGTAATACCTCGCCGTGACCCCTGCCCATCAATCATGGACATCCCACTCTGGGTAGTGAAACCCGCATCCCACCCACCGGATAGGATGATGCTCTTGTCAATCAGCACTACCTCACTCCCAGTGCTATTTGTATACGTCCCCCTCGCCACGTAAACGGTGTCCCCGGAAAACGCCTTCCCAATCGCCCCGTTAATAGTGGCGCAGGCGGCACCTGGGCTAAGGCAGGAGTTACCGTCACTACCGCCCGGGGCCACATACCACGGCACGGCGGCGCGGGCGGGGCGAGAGGCGAGGATGAACGCTGTCAGAGCGGCCACAACCAGCGCTGTCAAGGCTAACCATGATTTGGCGTAGGTTTTCATCTTGGTCTCCTTCCCCGAAGATGAACAGGCAGACACAGTGGCCAGTTTTGTATCAGATATGCAACTGGATTATTATGGTTGAGGTCGAGCGGGCGACCTGTGGAGAGGAGGGGCGGGAGTAGGCCAGGCGCGTGGTTGGGCTACCGGCAGCGTCGTGCGCCTGAGACGCCGCGAACGCTTCAGCAGGGGAATAAATGGGCGGAGGTATGAAATGAACATCGTGCACCTCCTGGTGCCGCTGATATAGAGTAAGAAAATGATTTTGACTCGGCGTCAACGGATATTCAACGGATAAACGGATAGTGCACAGTAAATCCCAGGGCTTTTCCATTTTCCCTTGACTGAAAACGCC
>DAOTXG010000315.1:0-2866 GCA_034435515.1 Anaerolineales bacterium | reverse complement strand
AGGCTAAGATCACGCAGAAGATCATCAGAAAGCTGATGAGGTAAACAAGGCTAGCTGCCAATAAGATGCGTCTCCACCTCAGGTTTGATAATTGGGTCATCATGCCTGAGCTCCCTTCATTGATCGCGCAAAAAGCCGCGATTGCTGCCCAGCGCCTTGCGGATCACCGGACTGCTCATCGGGCGCTGGCGGTTGGGGTGGCGGGAGGCGAACTAACGGGGTGCATCAGTGCCGTGGCTTTGGACTGAAAAGTGTGGAGACTCCGAACGGAATCAGTTCTACGCGCTCACAATCTCGACAATCTTGGTTACAACTTCCTTGGTTTTGCTGGGCGTCAACTCGCCCGCGCGATAAAGGATGATGTTGGAGTCGGCGGTGAAGAGACGATTGGGGCGAATGTTGCTCGCTTGATGCAGAGACCCTGTCTTGAAATCTGCTGTGGAAACGGGAATAGCGTAACTGTCGCTGACAGCCTGGCTGGTAATCTGACACAGAATCACATCGTCGCCCGTAAGCGCCGCAACCACCAGCGCAGGACGTTTCTTGCTTGCGCTCAAATCCGAGAAAGGAAAGGGAACTACGACGACATCACCCCTTATAAATTTGCCCATGCCGCGTCCTCCTCGGGTCGATCCCAATCACGGCTAAGCACGGCTTCGGAAGCGAACATGAACTCGATGGCTCTCGCAGGCGCATCGCGTAAAATCTCGCTCAACTCTCGTTCTGACAGATAGGAAACGAAATCATAGACGACGGCGAGCTTTTCGGCGGGTAATTTGCGGAGGCGCTCAGTTATTTCCGCAATTGTAACCGTTTGCATGGGCGTATCTCCTTCGCGTTGATTGTACTCCAAATTGGCAGAACACAGAGGCGCGGTTGACGCGCCCCGCCATGCCTGCCCAGGCATTCCTCCACTGGAGAACAGGGTGCGGAGCGTATATGATAGCAATATCCACCGCCGATTCTCAGTGTGTTGCGTCATATTTTGTGAGCCCCTGCTACCTTGCCGTGATAATGGCATGGGACGGGTCACGCGCGTCTGAGAGGACGTTGCAGTAATCTGAACAATACAACGCCTGTGCTTGCGCCGACTAATACTCCGTTGCAACCGTCAGCGATAATGCCTTCAAGCAAGTATCTGGAGTCATGGAAGAATCCTACTGGGCCACCCATAATCTTCCAGAAAGTGGTTTCTACGATGGTCTCCACTATGAAAGCGGCGACGGCCCAAAACAAGATGTTGGCAAGTATCCATAGGCTGGCCTGATGAACATGCCGCCTTAGAACAAGCCATTGGCACATTCCCATCAAGGCTCCGAAGAATGCCCCGAATAAAGTGTAACCCAAAATGATGTGGTATTCCCAGTTGCTGCCTTTGCTATCTATCAAAACGGAGGCTATCGGCCAACTTGCATTTTGGCTGATGACCCATCCAAGTATCCAACCGCCCATACTGGCAAATATCCAACTCTTGTGCTGAAAGTTACGCCGCCTGAGAACAAGCCACTGCGTTAACCCAATAGAAATTCCAGTTGCCGCCGAACTCAAGACCAAAAACCGAAGGTGGGAAAATGATACGCTGAAGTCAACAAAAGCGTTTTTTGCGTTATCACCCCATGTTGAGCCTATGGCAGAAACTAGAGGTCGAGTGACGAAATCCGTTTCGTAATACTCAAAAAAGCTGAAGGGGTAAATCAAGATTTCAATGAGCAGGTATCCTAGCGCCAAACCTCCTAAGGTCGCTAGTAGCCACTCAAGCCCAAAGTGCCATTGGCGATGCTTGGTCATAAGAGAAGGCCCTGTGACTCTGGCTTAAGACTGAGCGAACCTTACAATTGCATAACGAGCGGCATCGCTATTTATTACGCGTCTCTTGCCTGAGATTACCCCAAGTCTCACAATCTAGTCAATAGCCCATATCAAAATACCTCTCCGAACTCAGCGTGAAGATCTACGCTAAAAAACCTCTGCTCAAGCCAATGGCTATCTCTCACCCCCTGACGAGGATTCTCTGAAAGAGCGATTGCAAAGTCGCTGGCGGTTCAAACCGCGCCTACAAAAAGCACGAAGTTGCCCCACTTCGCGGGCGACTGGCTCTAGTCCGCGCAGGCGGACTTCGAGCCCTTCGTTGCCGCGATTTCAACCGCCAGGGTTGCGCAATACTATGTAGCCTGCCCCGGCAAACTTTTGTATAATGCGCCCATTCTCGGGGCAAGCCCGAAAGCCCCTTTGTGGTTTATCCGAAAGGCAACCCTGTGGCGCCTGCACCCGCAGACGCGGAAGCAGCCATCCTCCGCACGCTGCTCTACGCGGACATCTTTGACTACCCCCTCACGCCGGCCGAGATCCATCACTACCTGATGGATACTTCGGCTGCGCCTGAGGCCGTCCAGTCCGCGCTCGAAACCTCCCCCTGGCTCGCCGCGCGCCTGACGCGCGTCAACGGCTACTTTGCACTCGCCGGACGCGACGCCCTCGGCGACCTCCGCGACGAACGCCAGCGCCGCTCGGCCGCCCTGTGGCTCTACGCCCACCGCTGGGCGCGTCTCACCGGCTGCCTCCCCTTCGTCCGCATGGTCGCCATTACAGGCGCGCTCGCCGTGAGTAACTCTCCGCCGGACGACGACATTGACTTCCTCATCGTTACCGCGCCGGGCCGCGTCTGGCTCACGCGCGCATTGGCTGTCGGCCTCGTCTACCTGGCTCGTCTCCTCGACCGCGTCGTCCTTTGTCCCAACTACGTCCTCTCGCACAACGCGCTCGCGCAGGACCGGCGCGACCTCTTCGCCGCGCACGACCTCGCCCAGATGGTCCCGCTTGTCGGCTATGACGTGTACGCCGAAATGCGCGCGGCCAACACCTGGAC
>DAOTXG010000314.1:0-6951 GCA_034435515.1 Anaerolineales bacterium | reverse complement strand
TTTCGTAGGTCACGCTTTGAGCGTGACAACTTCTGACCGCACAGACTGTCACGCTACAAGCGTGACCTACACGGTTTCCCGTTAAAGCCAGAAGAGCCGGTCGCCGCAAAGCAGCCCAAAGGCCCCAAAGGGTATCAGGAAGTGGGCTGTGGCACGGTCAGCCTGTACGCTGCGGACGGTCAGCGGTTGCGCACCGTTCGGTACGGTCGCATGCCGGAGAGCAAGAAGGCGACCCTGTGCCAGCAACTGGAAGCCGAATGCCAGGCACGGATGGCCACGAGGCCCCTGTTGCGGGTCGTCCGTTTGGCGGATGGCGCCCGCGAGAACTGGCGGTTCTTGGCAACCTTGGACCTGGGGGTGCCCGCCGGACAAGTCGAGATTTGGGACATCGTGGATTTCTATCATGCCTGCGACCATCTCAAACACGCCACCGACTTAATCTGGGGTGAGTTTTCGCCGGAAGGCAAGGCGGAGTTCGCACGGCTCAAGACCTTGCTCAAGGAAAAAGACGACGGCGTGGAAAGCGTGATCAACGCCCTGCGCTATCGCGTGGGGCGCGCCCGGGGAACCAAACGGCAGCAGTTGCTCAAAGAGTTGACCTACTTTCGTCATCAACGGCATCGGATGGCTTATGCCGCTTATCTGCGGGAACACTTGCCGATTGCCAGTGGCGTGGTGGAAGCGGCGTGCAAAACCCTGGTTACCCAACGTCTGAAACAATCCGGCATGCGGTGGTCGGTTCAAGGTGGACAAGCGATCCTGACCCTGCGTAGTCTGATCCAAAGTGAGCGGTGGGAACGCGGCTGGGCGTTATTGCGGGCAAGTTATCAGCAAACCGTTCTGAGTGGCCCGCGTGATGCCTATTTCACGCTCCCATTTGCCGTGTAGATGCGCTATTTGAGATTTACACCCTAAGGGGATTATGTGACATCGTGTAACCTTGCTATAGGTATTGAGGCGCTGAGGATTTCTGGATCGCTGCGATTGTGACGAGCGGGCCAATCTTGAGTTGGTGGACAAATTCTGTATAACCGCCCCTGCCATTCCCTGTCACGGAAACACTTTCCGCCATTTAGCCCTACCACCACCAAACTGAGCCGTCCGCGATAGCAGCAAACGGCTCGGAGTATTTGCATACCCACGCCACATGCCCTCCCGCGTAGGCCCCGCCCGGTTAGTCAATTCGGGCGGCGTCTGGTGTGCCTGAGCGGTAGGGATTATAGACCTGTTGGGGGGAGTGCAACTGAGAACGGTCACTCGTCAAGCGGCAGGCGAGGTGGGGGGCAACCTGGGTGGGGCGCTGGGCTTCACCATACCAGTTGGATGCAGAACGTTTCGACACCCTGTATTTGCGCAGAAGGTCTTCCCGGTCTGTGTATCAATCAATCTGCTGCTGCGCCCTGCATCGCCAGCGGCGTTTCTTCACGCCGGTAGTCACGCAAAGCCGGCGTCTGCCACGCAATCCAGGCAGTCGCCAGCAAACAGCCAACGCCCCCGCTGACGACGGAGAACGGCGCGCCCAGCCAGTTGGCGACCAGGCCCGCTTCGAGTTCGCCCAACTGCGGCCCGCCCATGAAGAAGACCATGTTCACGCTCGTCATCCGCCCGCGCAGGTGGTCGGGCGTCGTCAGCTGCCGGATGATGTTGCGCAAGACCATGCTCACCGTGTCCGCCGCGCCCGTGAGGGCCAGGCACAGGAACGTCAGCCAGAAACTGCGCGAGACGCCGAAGACGACTGTCGCCAGACCATAGACGACGACCGCCCAGAGCAGCACCTGGCCCCGGCGCTCGATGCGGTCGGTGAGCCGGACCATGAGGAGGCTGGCGACGACCGCGCCGACCGACGGGGCGGCGTACAGCCAGCCGTAGCCCTGCGGGCCCACGCGCAGGATATCTTGCGCGAAGATGGGCAGGAGCGCCATGGCCGAGGCGAAGAAGTTGGCGAAGAAATCCAAAACCATCGTCGAGCGGATGAGCGGGGCGGAGAACACAAAGCGCAGGCCGTCGAGGGCGGCCTTGAGGCTGATCTCCCCTCGCTCACTCCCGGCCCGCTCTGGCACATCGCGCATGAGCAGCAGCGCGACGATGACAGAGAGAAACGAGACGGTGTTGAGGGCGTAGACCCAGCCCACCCCCAGCCCGGCGATGACGCCGCCCGCCAGCGAGGGGCCGAGCACCGAGGCCGCCTGGAACATGATGGCGTACAGGCTGATGGCGTTGGGGAGGTGTTCGCGCGGCACGAGATTGGGGACGAGCGACTGCCGCGCCGGGTTGTCGAACGCGCTGGCCCCCGCGCTGAACGCCGTGAGCAGGTAGACCGGCCAGATGGCCGTGAGGCCGCGAAAGGTAAGGAACGCCAGCACGGCGGCGGCGAGGGCCATCCCGGTCTGGGTGGCGAGCATCAACTTGCGCCGGTCCACCGCGTCGGCGACGACGCCGCTGAGGAGCGAGAAGCCGATGATCGGAACGACCCGCACCAGCCCGACGATGCCGAGCGCCAGGCCCTTCTGGCTCTCCGGGACGAGCAGGGAGACGTGCCACAAGATGGCTGCGCTCTGCATCATCGAGCCGGACAGCGAGATGAATTGGCCCAGCCAGATCAGACGGAAGTTGCGGTGCTGGAGGGCGAGGAGAGACGAAGAAATTGGCTTCATGGTGAGTTAGAGTGAGGAGTTAGAGTGGGGAGTTAGAGGACGCTTTACTCTAACTCTCCTCTCTAACTCTAACTCGTGGGGGGGTATACTATCACAGATTGGAGGAATGGGGCTTGACCTTCCAGCGGGTGTTGCACGCAAAACATGTCAGGTTGTCGTGGTGTAGAGACGCCCCGGTGGGGCGTCTCCGGGAGACGTTCCACCGGAACGTCTCTACCATCGGCTGGAAGGTGTAGAGTGAGGAGCGACGACGATGTTCATCCACGAGTTAGCCGAACAGACGGGTGTTTCGGCCAAGACGATCCGTTATTACGAGTCCATCGGTCTGATGCCGCGTCCCCGGCGGGCGGCAAACAACTATCGGCAATACACGCCCGAGGCGGCCGAGCGCTTGCGGTTCATCGCCGGCGCCCGCAGCCTGGGCTTCAGCCTCGACGACATTGCCGACATCCTGGCGGCGCGCGACGGCGGCGAGGCGGCCTGCCGGAGGGTGTTGAAGACGCTCGACCAAAAGTTGAACGAGGTTGACCGGCGGATTGCCGACCTGCTGGCTCTGCGCGAGACGCTCGGCCTGCTCCGCCGCGAGGGGGCGGCCCTGCCCCTGGACGACGTGCGCGGCGAGCACTGCGTCTGCTACCTGCTCAAGACTTATCGTGAGAGCGGGCGAGTCACCATTGAGCGAGGCGAATTATCCAACGTCTGAAACCTGTTGCCCGGCGTTCTCTGGAACGCTGACCACGCTGATCAGGCTGATTTTCGCTGATGATTTAAGAAAGAAAATCAGCGACGTCAGCGTTTTTTTCAGCCGCTTCGCGTCAGCGTTCCTCACCGCTCAGCCTGAGCAGTTACGATGATTCAAGAAAAATCAGTGCGTTCCAAAGTATAGCGGACGAAACTCAGCGTTTCGTCCACATCGTCCCAGCGCATGTCCCACGCCAGGGCGCGCTCGATCAGCGCGGCCCAGCGCCCCTTGTGCGCCGCCGTCTGCGCCCAGCGGGCGGCGATCGGCTTCGAGACCACGGCGCCGTGCGCCAGCGTATAGAGAATGCGGCACAGCGTGACGACGGTGAAGGCGTGATACCCGTCGTGGCGCAGCGGATCAGGCTCACGCAGGAGCGATGCAGGCCATTCGCGGGTGAACGTCCGCACGGCCTGCCGCAGGTCGTCGGGCTGGATGAGATCAATCAGGGTGTGCGGGGCGGGGCCCGCCACTACCACCCCATGTTCGCGCAGAATGTGACGGTGGACGACCCAATCGCTGGCGTGCTGCATGATGAAGAGCCGGCTTTCCCCTTCCCCCGTCCCGCGAAAAATGTGCGGATGCTGCGCCTGGGCCGGGTCATAGCGCCGGAGGGCGCGCTGCGGGATGTAGGAGCCTTCCAACTCGGTGGCCCACTTCGAGGGGCCGGCCGCGATGCGCTCGTGCATCGCCGTCAATGCAGAAATCGTCTCCGCCGAGAGCGCAGCGGCGGTGACGACGACGAAGTCAATGTCGCTGTGCTGGGGGTCAAAATCGCCTGCGGCCAGCGACCCGGACAGGTACATGCCGACGAAGTCCTCCCCCAGCACAGACTGCGCGCCGGAGAGCACGTCGTGGACGATGGCGTTAACGTCGGCGTACGGCGTCAGAGGCGGAACGGGGGTGGTCACCGGAAACAACGTCTAGGGCTGTAGTCATTCAGGGCAGCAGACTTGCCGGGGATTTACCTGGTCGGCGCAGGTTCGGCTGGCGGGAGTGGTTCAGCGTCTAATTGATACAGAAAGTCAGGCGCGAAGTCGGCCCCATTCGGCCAAGACACGGTGCGCGAGTCAGGATCAAGCCGCGCTTGAGCAAAATAGGCTGGGTCGCGCAGCGGCTCGAAAATCGGCCCGTAGAGTTCCCGGCGCAGGTTGACTCGTTTGCGCGTTCCATCGTCAAAAGCCAGTTCGAGCGAATACGGTCCGACCACTTTGGCCTCGGTCACATGGATAATCATCAGACAGCCTCCATATCAATCCAGCGGCGCGATAGAGTTCAAAGGCCGATGCCCACGCGCGAGTTCCCAGTTGGCGCGCAATTCGGCCTGATGAATCGCCGCCCACTCAAACACTTTGGCCCGGATGCGCCGTGAAAGTTCGCCTTCCAGGATTACAATCGGGTCAATGCCAATTTCGGCGGCTTCCTCACCGTACTCGGCGTGAAAGCGCGGCGGAAGATGGTCCCGATAGTACATCAGGATTTTGATGCCGTCGAAACCCCCTGCCCCCACCGCCACTCCCGCCGCGCCGCCGACGCCCGACCCGAACGAGGGCGTGGGCGACGTGGTGTTCAAAGACAACCTCGACGGGACCGGCGGCTGGTATTGGACGTTCGAGGACGACGCGGCCAGTTTCCGGGCGTCATTGGAGGAAGGGCAACTCAACGGGACGGCCAGGCAAAGCGGCACGTGGCGCTTCACCATCAGCCCGGATACGGTGAAAGTGGGCGACCAGCAAATCCGCGTGAGCGCACACACCAACGTCTGCGCCGACGCCGACGAATACGCCCTGCTCTTCCGGGGCGCGGTGGCCCCCGAGGGCAGTTACACTTTCTACGCCTTCAAACTGCGGTGTAACGGCGCAGCCCGGCTTGAGATTCTGAAAGGCAATGACGTGACCGTCATCGTGGATTGGACGTCGTCGCCCGCGATCAAGCCCGGCGCCGGAGTGGACAACACCGTGACAGTCTGGGCGCACAAAGACCAGATGCGGTTCTACGTCAACGACGAGTATCTCTTCTCCGCGCAGGAGGCGACGCTGGCCGAGGGGTTCTATGGCTTCCTTCTGTACGACCGGACGAACGGGAATATGTCGGTGAGTTGGCAGGGGTTGGAGGCGAAGGCGGTGACGCTGCCGTAGGAGCGGCGCTCATTCCGGCCGCGCTGTAGGCCCAACTCATTGCCGAGCGCGAGGCCCGCTTCCAGGTGCTCGACCGCATCCGCCAGCGCCTCCCTGACGTGCCGCTCGCCGAGGTTGAGCAGGATGTGGCCGAGGCCATCGCGGAGTGAGCCGAGTTTTGTACGATACTGCGCCGATCCGTGAAATGGAGAAACCGAGATGACCACACTGACGCTCAGTGACACGCTTCGCGTCGATGACCTGCGCGTGGCGGAAGAAGGCCTGCACAAGTTCGAGCGCCGCTACTGGATCAGCTCGGACGACTTCTTCCAACTGTATTCCCAGGGCCAGCTCGACGACGGCGACGCTGAGCGTGTCGAAGAGTTTGCCGAATGGGCCGGCCACTACAAACTCCGGCAAAAGCGGCTGGCGGCGGAGGAACTGGGAAAGACGCTGCAAGCAACGAACGAAACCCCCTAAGTTGCATTCCCCCCCAACAGGTCTATAATCCCCGCTCAGGCACATCGGTTCGGGTCGGCAGGCGACCCAGCCTTCACCCGCGCCAGCGGGTGATGCGGGTCGTTCGGCAGCTTTGCTAAGTAACTCCTCAAAAGTTTTCCCTGCTTTTTTGCTCCCGCCGGATTTGTAATCCGGCGGCCAGGCGGCGGATTGCAAATCCGCCGCGAGCATGAGAAAAGTAGTAAGAAGTTTTGGATACTTACTTAGAGGGTTTAAGGAGTCCTGACTGATTTCGCTGGGAAACATTAAATGCGAACAGAAGAGCGAAATCAGTCAGGTGACTGATTTCGCTCCGATGTTCCGGTCGGCAACGGCGTGGCTCAGTCATCCGCCGGCTGGCGGTGACGCAGGCGCTGCAAGAAGCGCAGGTTGATCAGGCTGTAAATCAGCGTGTTCTGGTTGGCAATCGCTTGGCCGTTGCGCAGGTGGGGGCGCTCGATGCCCAGGGCCACCGCCTGACTGTTGATGCGCTCGACCGCGGTGCGCTGGCGATAGGCTTCTTTGTATTCGTCGCTCTGGCGGTCCAAGGTGTAGCGCAAGCGCGCGCCAATGCTGGTGGGCATCATGGCCGTGCAGCCGCCACGCTTGGCGTTGGCATGGCGGAGAGGACAGGCGACGCGGCCGGATCGCTCACGCGGCAGTGGGCAGATGTACTTCCCGCGCTCATGTTCGATCAGGCACGTGGTGCGGTCGGTGTAGGTGAACTGCAACGGCATGGCCAGCCCCGCCGCGCACAGCGGCAGTCCGTCCGGCGTGAAACGGCGCCCGTCCGCCTTGTAGCCGCCCTTCTCGGAGAATGGGACCGCGGCAAACCCGCCGCCGGGGTCGTTTTCACGGTGAAAATAGGCATACACATACCAGGCGTCGAAGGCGGCATCGAAGGTGCCGACGCGCGGCTTCGCGCCCAGCCGGTCTTCGACTT
>DAOTXG010000313.1:0-10419 GCA_034435515.1 Anaerolineales bacterium | reverse complement strand
ATCAGCATCAAAATGCTGGGCCGCGCCGATTCGCTCAACACCGCCAGCGCCGCCGCCGTCATCCTCTGCGACATCGTCCGCAAGCGCGGGCGCGGGCGGTTCGCCACGCCGCAGCACCTTCGCGTGCCGGAGGGGTTTGAACAGCCGGGGAAGAGCGGTGTGTAAGGATGAAAGTATGTAGGTCTGTAAGGAGACTTCCATGTGGCTTGACCGCCTCTCGTCTTTCATCGCCCGCTACAAGGGCCTGCCGACGATGATCGCCATCGCGCTCATCATCCTGAATTTTATTTTTCGTCTGTTCCTGAGCGAAGGCTGGTTGATCGAGACCGACTTCCTGCTTCACCTGGGCATTGTCGTCGGCTTCATCGGCTTGCTGATGGCCGCGGCGCTTGGCTGAAGAGCGCGCTGCCGAAGCGCAGTTCCCTGAGTTCCCTCAGTTCCTTATGAATAGGGAACTATGGGAACTCAAGGAACTGAAGAGTTCAAGCCTATGAACACCGACCTGGAAGCCGACCTTTCCCGCGCCGTCAAAGGCGAAGTCCGCTTCGACCCGTACTCGCGCGTCCTGTATAGCACCGACGCCAGCGCCTATCAAATCGAGCCGTTGGGCGTCGTCATCCCGCGCGACCGCGAGGACGTGCAGGCGGCGATGGAGATCGCCGCGAAGCACAAGGCGCCGGTGCTCGCGCGCGGCGGCGGGTCGAGCCTGGCCGGGCAGGCGGTGGGCGCGGCGCTGGTCCTGGACTTCTCCAAATACATGCGCCGCGTCCTCGAGATCAACGCCGAGGAGCGCTGGGTGCGCGCCGAGCCGGGCGTGGTGTGCGACGCGCTCAACGCCGCGCTCAAGCCGCACGGCCTGATGTACGGCCCCGACCCGGCTTCGTCGAACCGCGCGACAGTGGGCGGGATGCTGGCGAACAACTCGACCGGCGCGCACTCGGTCTTGTTCGGGATGACGGCGGACCACGTCCTCGCGGTGGAGACCTTCCTCGCCGACGCTTCGACCGCGCATTTCTCGGCTCTCGACCGCGCGGCCCTCGACGCGAAGCTGGAGTCATCCGGGCGTGAGGGTGAAATCTATCGCGGCGTCACCACGCTCGTCGCCCAACACGCCGCCGCAATTCGAGAGCACTTCCCCAAAGTCTGGCGCAGGGCCTCTGGTTACTCCCTCAATTACCTCCTCCCCAATCTCCACGCAGAGCGTCCAATCTCCAATTCTCTAATCTCCGACCAACCCTTCGGCTACGTCGCCTCCCGCCCGGCCGGCTGGTATTCCCCCGAACCCTATCCCCTCGCGCAGGGCTTCAACCTCGCCAAGCTCATGGTCAGTTCCGAGGGAACGCTCGCCGTCGTCACGGAGGCCAGACTCAACCTCGTCCCGCGCCCGAAGATGACCGCGCTGTGCGTGGTGCATTTCGATTCGGTGGCGCAGTCGGCAGACGCCACGCCGGCCATTTTGGAGTGCAACCCGTCGGCCATCGAATTGATTGACGCGGTGATGATCAACCTCACGCGCGCCATCCCAGCTTACGCGCGGCAGCTGACCTTCATTCAGGGCAGCCCCGGCGCGATCCTGGTCGTCGAGTTCTTTGGCGAGAGCGAGGCCGGGTTGACCGCGCAAATCGAGAAGTTGGAGGACCACCTGCGGCGTCGGGGGCTGGCCCGGACGTTCGTGCGCGCGCTCACGCCCAAAGAGCAAGAGAACGTCTGGGGTGTGCGCAAGGTCGGGCTGGGGATTCTGCAGTCCATGAAAGGCGAGGCCAGGCCGCTGGCGTTCGTGGAGGATGTGGCCGTCCCGGTCGAGCGGCTGGGCGAGTACGTCCGCACGGTCGAGCAGTTATTCAAAGAATACGGCGTGGACTCCGCCTATTACGCGCACGCCTCGGCCGGCTGCCTGCACATCCGCCCGGTCGTCAACCTCAAGACCGCCGAAGGGGTCAAGAAGATGCGTGGTCTCGGCGCGGCGGTGCTGGACGTGGTGCTGGCGATGGGAGGCGCGATGAGCGGCGAGCACGGCGACGGCTACTCGCGCTCCGTCTGGAACGGCCAACTCTTCGGCCCGGAGCTCTACGGCGCGTTCCGCGAGGTCAAGCGGCTTTTTGATCCGGAGTGGCGGCTCAACCCCGGCAAGATCGTCGAGGTGCCGGACATGACCGAAAACCTGCGCTACGCCAATTACCAATTACCCAATTACCATCCCCCCTCAATTGCCACGCATTTTGATTTCTCCGCCGAAGGCGGCTTCCTCGCCGCCGTCGAGCAGTGCAACGGTGCGGGCGTGTGCCGCAAGGCCGACGGGACGATGTGCCCTTCGTACATGGCGACGCGCGAGGAGGAGCATTCCACGCGCGGGCGCGCCAACGCACTCCGGGCGGCGCTCTCCGGCCGGCTTCCGCTCTCCGAGTTCACCTCCGAGCGGATGTACGCCGTTTTGGACCTGTGCCTGGAATGTAAGGCGTGCAAGGCCGAATGCCCGTCGGGCGTGGACATGGCGAAGATCAAGTACGAATTTCTGGCGCAGTATCAGGCCGTCCACGGCGCGCCGCTGCGCTCGCGGTTCTTTGGGAACATTCATCGCCTATCGCCTATCGCGTCTCGCCTGTCGGCGCTGGTCAACCCGGCGCTCAGGTCAACCCCGGTGCGCTGGCTGAATGAGAAAGTGCTTGGCATCTCGCGCTATCGTCTCCTGCCGCCCTTCGCCGCCCAATCCTTCCGCGACTGGTATCGCACGCAATACGCAATATCGCGAACGGCCTTCAGGTCGCGAAGCATCCCTTTGGGACGCAACATCGCGGAGCATCCCTTTGGGACGCAATACGTTCCCTCTAAGTCGGTCGTTCTATTCGCCGACACCTTCACCAACTACAACCACCCCGAAATTGGCGTGGCCGCCGTGCGAGTGCTGGAGGCCGCCGGATATAACGTCCTTCTGGCCGAACAGGGTTGCTGCGGGCGGCCTATGATTTCCAAGGGCCTGCTCGCTCAAGCCAGGGCTGCCGCCGCGCGCAACGTGCGCGTGCTTACCCAATTCGTAGAGCAAGATATCCCGGTTGTCGGGTTGGAACCGTCGTGCCTGCTCACCTTGCGCGACGAGTATCTCGACCTGCTCCCCGGCGACGCGCGCGCGAAGCGGCTGGCCGAGAAAGCCCTGCTGATTGAAGAGTTCTTGTCCGGGCTGGCCGGGCGCGGTGAGTTGCAGATCAGCTGGAAACCCGACGCGCGCCGGGTGCTCGTGCACGGGCATTGCTATCAAAAGGCGCTCACCGGAACCGGGCCGCTGCTGAAGATGCTGAGGCTCCCCGGCTGGGACGTGGACGAAATCAATTCCGGGTGCTGCGGCATGGCCGGGTCGTTCGGCTACGAGGCCGAGCATTACCGCCTTTCGCAGGCCATCGGCGAGGAGCGCTTGTTCCCGGCCGTGCGGGCGGCCGGGGCCGGGACCCTCATCGCGGCCTCGGGCATGTCGTGCCGCCATCAAATTCAAGGGGGGACAGGCCGCGCGCCCCGGCACCCCATTCAACTGCTGGCGGAGGCGCTGGCGTAGAGGTTGCCACGTGCGGCCCACTCGCTTCGCCGCTGGGCGAGTGCGTCGCACGTCCGACGTTATGGCGAAAAGTGTAGAAGACCTCTGGGCGCAGCGTATCCGGGTGTCTCCGGTGATTGTCGGGGGCAGACCGCACATCGCCGGTCACCGCATTACGGTTCAAAGTGTGGCGATCTGGCGCGAACGGCTGGGCCTGAGCGCGGAGGAGATCGCCGCGGCCTTTGGCCTGCGGCTGGTGGACGTGAATGCCGCGTTAGGCTACTACCTGGCTCACCGTTCCGAAATTGAGCAGGCCATCCGCGCCGACGAGACGTTGGTGAACGAGCTGCGTGGCCGTACGCCCTCCAAACTGAGGTGACCGGCGCATGCCTGAGCCTATCAAGTATTACATAGACGAGAACATCCCGCGGGAGGTGAGCGAGGCCCTGCGCCGGAACGGCGTTGACGTGTTCACCGCCCAGGAGGCCGACATGCTCGGAACGACCGACGACCAGCACATTGCCTTCGCCGCCGCTCAACGCCGGGTGATCTGCTCGTCGAACGTGGACAGCCTGGACTGGCATAGCCGGGGGATGTGGCACAAGGGCATTGTCTATGCCCCGCCGGACGCCTTGCCGGACGACATTGTGCGCTGCTTGCTGCGGATACACGAGCAGTTGAGCGCCGCGGACATGATCGCTCATGTTGAATTTGTCTGACCGGCCTTCCGCGACTGGTAGCGCACCCAACGCTTCGCGGCCATCCGCCATCCGCCATCCGCCATCTGCAATCTGGGCTATCCTGTGCGGGGGATTCTGTCTCGCCGCTTGCGCGGCCTGGCAGACGCCCGCTGCTCTGCCGCCAGTCACACGGGTGGTCTCGTTGCAGACCCCCACGACCCCGCCGGAGCAACCCACCCGGACGACGCCTTCCCTCCCGGCGACCGCTTCCCCGGTCATCACCAGGGTAAGCCTGGGCATCGGATGCCCAGGCTACGGCCCATGCGCTACGCACGCCTACGCACCGCCGCCGACGCCCACTGCCACACCCCTGCCGGTGGTGCGCCTCATGGCCGTGGGCGATGTCATGCTGGCGCGTGCCGTCGGCGACCTGATCCTGGAAGAAGGCGCGGCAGCGCCGTTTTCCGGCGTCGTGTCAACCCTGAGTGAGGCCGATCTGTTAGTCGCCAACCTCGAGTGCGCCATCTCCGACCGTGGTGAGCCGCAGCCCAAGCGCTACACCTTCCGCGCTCCCCCGGCCGCCGCCGAATCGCTGGCGCTGGCCGGTTTTGACGTGGTCGGCCTGGCGAACAATCACGCGCTGGATTACGGCCCGGAGGCGCTGGCCGACACACTGGCGATCCTGGCGCAATATGGGATTGCGCCCGTCGGCGTTGGGCCAAATGCCGCCGCGGCCCGCGCCCCCGTCGTCATCGAACGCCGGGGTCTGCGCGTGGCCTTCCTCGCCTACGTAGATGTCCCGGTTGAGACCCGGACCGGTTTCGATACCCGCCGCTGGATCGCGACCGAAAGCGCGCCCGGCGTGGCCTGGGCCGACGTCGAGCACATCTCCGCCGATGTGCAGGCCGCGCGCGCCCAGGCCGATGTCGTCGTCGTCCTGCTCCACGCCGGTTGGGAGAGCCACGCGATTATCCGCGCTCAGCGGGTGGCCGCGCGCGCGGCGATTGACGCCGGCGCGGCGCTCGTCCTCGGCAGCCACCCGCACGTCCTGCAAGGGGTGGAACGCTATGCGGATGGCCTGATCGTCTACAGCCTGGGGAACTTTGTCTTTGACGGCTTCACCTTCCCGGAGAACTACTCGGCTATCTTCACCGCTACGCTGACTCCGGATGGGGTAGGGGACTACAATTGGATCCCGGTCGTGGTCGAAGGTGGCCTGCCGCGCCTGGCTTCGCCCGAAGAAGCGCCGGAGAGCCTGGTTCGTGTTCAACCTCTTTCTTGAACGGAATGGCTCGAAGAGCCAGCCTAATTGCGCATAGCCATTAAGGGTTGAAACTGTTTTTGGCAACACAGCATATAAGACGATCTAGGCTATGCGCATTACTCGATCAGCGATGCCCCGCAATACGCACACACCTCACAAAACAGCCGGGATACCCAGCCCTTTGCCTCCCAACGTCAGCGCTAATCGCAACACCTTGCGCCTCGGCCCGCAGGGGGGCCAGCCACCATTGCTCAAATAACACCTTTCCTTCGTCAATACACCAGGATGTGATCGGCCTCCACGGTCCACTGCCCGTGCAAATCCAGATTGCCATCCTGCACGCCTTCAATCTTGTCTTCCGGCCCGAGCCCGCGGGCCTCGCTGCAAGTTCCTCAGGTTGCGACCTCGCCGCGCTGAGCCAGCGACCTGAGCATGCGCTCGACGTTGTAGTAGCCGTCAGGCGTCTTCTGGCCTTTGCGCGCGCACAGTACCCCGTCGCCTGTGAGAAAGACCCGCACCGCCACGCCGGGCCGCTTGACCATGTTCATCGCCAGGCGCAAGGCATTGTACGAGCGCTCGTTTCCATACGGCGCGTCGTTGACGACAAACAGATAGTGTTTAGTCTGGGCGCTCTCTTCAGGCACCTCGTCTCCTAGCGTGTGACGACCCGGATCCGTCCCCGCGGCGCCGGGATGATTTCTCCGAAGTCACCAGTTGACAGTCTATCTCTATTTGAACGATAATCCAATAGCCAATGATTGATAGAAACGATAACTTATCGGAATAGTGGCGAAAACGCGGCGCAAACCCGACCGGTGACCAATACCTGACGCCCCCTCGCCGCTCAACGGGGGTCGTTCAGCAGGTGCTCGTCGAAAAAAGCAATGCTCCGCTCGACGAGCAGGTTGTGGCCGTCGTCCACGAAGGTGTGCGGCTGGCCGGGATACGAAAAATATTCCACCTTCTTCCCCACCTCGCTCAAACGAGCGTAGAGATCGGCTGACCATTCGGGCGGCACGGTCGCGTCCCTGTCGCCGTGATGGATGCTTACCGCCGCCTGGATGTTCGCCAGGTAATTGATGGGCGAGACGCGAGCGATAACTTCTGGCGGCGCCAACAGCTCGGGCAGGTTCGGATCGCCGCGCCACTCGGCGATTTTGGCGAAGTTCGCGTTTTCGTCGCCGCTCATCGAGCCATAGAGCAAGACGGCTTTCACGTCCGGGCTGACGGCGCCGACGCGTAGCGAGATGCCGCCGCCCATGGAGTGTCCGAACAGGCCAATGGCTTGCGGATCAGCCTCCTCCAGCCCCTGCACCAGCGCGATCAAGTTGAGCACGTCAATCGCATAGCCGACGCGGAACAGGTTGGGGCCGGAGTCCGAGCCGCCGTAACCGCGATAGTCCGCGTGGACGACGAGGAACCCGGCGCGGGCGAGGGGGTCGGTGTAGCGCGTCATATACGTGAGCGTTTGATACTGCGCCGGGTTGAGGTAGCCGTGATTGACGACGATCACCGGAAACGGCCCCGGCCCGCGGGGGATATTCATGAACCCGTAAATGGTCAACCCGTCGCTGGGATAGGCGATCAGCGTGCGAGTAAAGCCGGGCGTCACGGCCAGCGTTTGCACGCGCGTAATCTCGCCGCCGCCATAGCCACGCGCCTGCAAGTCGTCAATGTACAGCCCATGGTAGGGATCAGGCGTGGGTGTGAGCGTTGGCGGCGGCGCCGGAGTCGCCGTCAGAGTTGGGGCGAGCGTGGGGCTGGCAGTGGGACTGGGGAGGGCAGGGGGTTGGAGAGTCGGCGCGACGGGAGTTGGGCTGGCGGAAATTGGCAAAGCAGTCGTCGCTGGTAAGCCCCAGCAACTTGCCAGCGCCGCTATCAGAAAATACGCTCGAGCTTTCGATACGATAGTTTTCGCGGCTATGGCAGCACTTCCAGCGCATCTACTTCCGCCGGATCGTTGTCGCCGCCTGCCGGGGCGCTCAAGCGGACGCAGCCGTAGAAGTCAGGCGGGACGAGCGTGTCCACGTCAATGCCGATGCCGGTGTTGAGCGGCGGTACGCCAAGGAGTCCGGACATCGGAATTGGTTCATTATCCGGCTCACCCAGATCGCCCCACTTGAACACCTCGTACCACGGCCCGCTGGTGCAGTCTTTGGCGATCTCCACCGTCACCCAATCTAGCAGGATAAAGCCGGGGCTGGACGGCTCTTCGCGCTCGTAGTAAACCAGGTCATATCCCGGCTGCAGGGTGATAAAATTCCCCATCAAGTCAATAAGCATCGAGTCGCCACAGCCGACCTCCGCGTAGGCGCCATCCGGCGGGTCCGGTGGGTCAATGTCCGGTTCGCCGGGCGGGCGATTGCTGGGGCAGGGGGTAGAAGTGCTCGTCGGCGAGGGGGTCGGACTCGGCGTAGCAGTTGCGGTGGCCGTAGCCGTAGCAGTGGGGGTGGGAGTTACCGTGTGAGTGGGTGACGGCGTGCTGGTGGCCGTCAGCGTCCGGGTGGGTGAGGGCGTGCTAGTAGCCGTCGCCGTGGCCGTCGGCGTTTGGGTGGGCGGCGTGCCCGTGACCGTTGCCGTGCTCGTCGGCGTCCGGGTGGGCGTCGGCGTGCTGGTGGCCGTTGCCGTGCTCGTCGGCGTCCGGGTCGGCGTCAGCGTGCTGCCGGTGACCGTCACCGTGCTCGTCGGCGTCCGGGTGGGCGTCGGCGTGCCAGTAGCCGTCGCCGTGCTCGTCGGCGTCCGGGTCGGCGAGGGCGTGCCCGTGACCGTCGCCGTGCCAGTCGGCGTCCGGGTAGCCGTCGTCGTGGGCGTAGTGGTCGCAGTTGGCGTGTCAGTTGCGTCGGGCGGCGAGACGGTCGTCGGGGCCGTCGAGGGAGTAACCGTGGGGGCGCGCGTGGAAGTAGGAGTCGGCGGCGGACGAGTGGCCGTTCTCGTTTGAGTCGGCAGGCGCGTGGGGGTGAGGGTCTGGGCGGTCGCAGTCGCGGTTGCGGCGGTGGCCGTCGTGGCCGCTGCCGTGGCGGTCTCAGTTGCGGCTATAGCTGTTGGGGTCGTGTCTGTAACTGCCGGCGTAGTGGTGCCGGTGGAGACCGCCACAGGCGAGGGGGAGGGGGTTGACGACGGGGACGCGGTGGCAGAGGGGGTCAGGGCCGCCGTCACATTGGCGACCTGGGTCCCGCTGGGCGCTGGCGTATCTGGAAACAGTTCGCGGTCGCGAATGATCTCCTCCACGATCGCCGTGCTGACCGGCTGGAAAACCGTGAAGAGCCACTCGCTGTAATCCGCTTGCAATCGGGAGCGTGTGTCGGCGGGGGAAGGCGGCGCGACGCCCAGCGCGGCGAGGTAACTGCAGACAAGCAACAGCAGCAGTATCACCGGCACAATCACCAACCATCGGAGTAAGTCTCGCATCGCCTTTGCGATTCCGCTAGATGACGGAACATGCCTCGTCTGAGGCTCGCCTCACGCCTGATTTACGCAAGGCTTCCAGCGGCCTCTGCCTCAGAGGCCGCCGCCGGCCGTTGGCCCGTAAGGGGTTGCACCGGCAGCAGGAGGGTGAAAGTGGTGCCCTGGCCGACGACGCTTTCGACCTCAATCTGCCCGTGATGGTCCTGAATAATCCCATAACTCACCGATAGGCCTAACCCGGTGCCCTCGCCTTCGGGCTTGGTCGTGAAGAAAGGATCGAAAATCCGGTTCAAGTTCTCTGGGGGAATGCCGATGCCAGTATCCTGCACCGCAATCGCCACGGCCTCGCCGCTCTCGGCCTGGCTCAGATTGATGCGCAGGGTCCCCCCTTTCCCCATGGCGTGGACGGCATTCTGGATCAGGTTAATCAACACCTGCTCAATTTGCTGCGCGTCGTACGTCGCCCAGACGGGCTGCTCAGGTAGGTCGGTCACGACTTGCACGTGCGCCTGCCGGGCCGTGAAAGCCGTCAGGCGGATCACCGCCTGAAGCGTGGCTTTCAAATCCTGGTATTGCATCTCGGCCGTGGATTGCCGGGCGAACTTCAGCAGGTCTCCGACGATCCGGTTGGCGCGGGTCGCGCTGTCCCGAATCGTCGTGACATGCTCCCGCAGCTTGGGATCCATGTGGTCGCGGTAATCTTCGAGCGCGATCTCGGCCAGCCCGATGATGACCGCCAGCGGATTGCGGACGTCGTGGACGATGCCGGCCGTCAACTGTCCCACGGCCGCCAATTTCTCCGATTGCACTAACTGCCGCTGCGTGGATTGCAGGCGGGCGTTGATGGCCGCCAGTTCTTTGTTGCGCTGCACCGTTTCGGCGTACAGGCGCGCGGCTTCCGCCGTCCGCTCGCGTAGACGGAGCGTCATCGTGTCGAAGGCTGCCGCCAACTCTCCGATCTCGTCCGGGCGGTTGAGGTCCGAGGTCTGCTCCAGGTCGCCGCTGGCCACCGCCTGGGAGATGTGGCGCAAGCGCAGGATGGGCCGCGCGATGTTTTGGGCGAGGAGATAACCCACCAGGATAACCGCCCCGGTGACCAGCGCGAAAACCACGCTGATGCTGTTCCGGCTGGTTGATTCAGCCGAGACCACGTAACTGCTGGGGAGGACGACGGCCAGCACGCCGACGCGCCGGCGCTGGACGAGCAAAGGCGCATAGTCGGCCTGATAACTGCGCTGGTTGAGAACAAGATCGCGCGTCTCCGCGAGGTCAATCTGATAGGCGACCTGCGCCTCCAGTTCCAGCGACTCGTAGCCTTCGTCCGGTTCCACCAGCGTCGTCGCCAGCAATTTCCCGTCCGGCCCCAGCCCGACGACGTCGGCGTTGGCCTGGTTCTGCAGCTCGGTCAGCAGGCTGATCAGCCGCGTGCCGATCATCACCACGCCGACGATCTGCTGTTCCGGCCCGCGCACCGGGGCGCTGGTCATCAGGTACACCTCCGATTGCGGTATGTTCAGCAGATCAACAAATTTGTCGCTCGGCGCGCC
>DAOTXG010000312.1:0-12154 GCA_034435515.1 Anaerolineales bacterium | reverse complement strand
GCCCGGCTGTGGGACGCCCAGACGGGGCAGCAACTGCGTGTCTTCAGTCACCCAAATAATAGTGGTGCGCCGGCGGTGGCATTCTCACCAGATGGCAAGTATGCGCTGACTGGCGAAACTGACAGCTTAGTACGATTGTGGGACGTCGAGTCGGGCATTGTGCTGCGTGAATACGCTGGGCACACGGATGAAGTCTTTGACGTAGCCTTCTCGCCTGACGGAAAAAATGCGCTCTCTGCCAGCATAGACAGCACCGCGCGTTTGTGGGATGTTACGACTGGCGCTGAACTACGCCGCTTCACCAGTCATACGGGTGGAGTTGGGAGTCCAGTGTTCTCCCCTGATAGCAAGTATGTGCTCACAGGAAGCGACGATGGGACTGCGCGGCTGTGGTTCATTGACTATCACGATACGATCCAATATCTTTGCTCTCACCTGCCGCGCGACTTCACCGACGACGAGCGGAAGCAGTACAACATCACCGATCAAGAACCAACCTGCCCGAAGCCTTGAGATTGAACCACTGAAGCGCTGAGCGGCTGTGCGGATCTGCGGTTGGCCGTTCACCGCCCGCCAGAGCGGTAAGTCCAGGTCGTATCGCAGAAAGGAGGCGGCGATGGAATAACGAATAAGGCCTTCCGGGCCGATTGACCAGCCCAAGCGGGGCACTTAAAAGAGTCGCCTGGGCAGGGAGTAGCAGGCTCCCCACCCAGGCAAGGCAAAAAGGTAACTTCAAATATACCACAGTGCGGCACAAACGTGCAGTGCTAATAATGTGGTCCACAAGGAGAATGAAATGCCTTCGAAACACTGGTTTCGATGGGCGGCGCTAATCGCGTTCCTGGCAGGCGCACTCGTGGCGTCCGGCCTGGCCATGGCCGCCCCAGCCACCCACACCTCCGCCGCCGTGTTCACCCACGCCTCGCGCGGGCCTGTCCAGCCGGTGGCCGGCGCCACCGCGATGCTGGTCACCACCGACAAGGCCGCCTGGTTCATTCTGCGCACCTCCAAGCTAAACCCTGGGCACGCTTATACAGTCTGGTTTGTGGCGATCAGCAACCCGGCGGCCTGCGCCACGAGCCCCTGCACGGGTGGAGACGTCCTGTTCAGGACAGCGGACGTTCAGGCTGAGGTGACCTACGGTGCCGGGCATGTGGTTGGCGAAAGCGGGATGGGCAACTTCGCCGGATACATAGCGGCCGGCGAGGTGGAAGGAGGCTGGTTCGGCAACGGGTTCACCAACCCACGTGGAGCGGAAATCCACCTGGTGCTCAACGATCACGGGCTGGCCATCCCCGACATGGTGGCCAACATGATCAGCACCTTCCGGGGCGGCTGCACCGACGCCAGCCTGCCCCCGCCCTTTCCAGCCACGGGCAAGGCAGATGGCATTCCTGGTCCCAACTCCTGCCAGTTGTTCCAGTTCGCCATCCTCCAGCAATCGCTCAGGGGCCGTCCAAAAATAACTTCCCGATTTCAGATCCTCAGGGTCGAGACTCTGAGGGTCTGGGCGGAACTTATTCTTGGACGAGTCCTCATGTACAGACCTAGTGCACCCGATGTTCAGTGCACCCACTCCCTGCACTGGTGCTATACATGAGCCCCAGCAATAAGCAGGAGAAATGCCCGGCGCTTCGAAAGCGCCGGGCGCTTGCGTCCGAACATTGACGCCCAGGCAGCCGGAGGCCAGCCGTCGATAGTTGAACCACTGAAGCACGGAGGCGAAGCGCACTGATAGCGCTGATTCAGTGGCTTCAGCCTTCTCAGTGACTCAGTGGTTCTGGGGCGAGGTTGAACCACTGAAGCACTGACGCGAAGCGCACTGATAGCGCTGATTCAGTGGCTTCAGCCTTCTCAGTGACTCAGTGGTTCTGGGGTGAGGTTGAACCACTGAAGCACTGACGCGAAGCGCGCTGAGGGCACTGATTCAGTGGCTTCAGCGTTCTCAGTGCCTCAGTGATTCTGGGATTGGCGGAGGGGGCGTGACGCGCGCGTTGACGACCGAGGCGCGGCGGAAGTATTCGCACATGGGGGTCTGCCTGTGAGTGAGTATTGGCAGCGGATTGTGTAACCGCTTCGCGTGGAGCGGATGAGCGCGCCGCTATCCGTTATATCCGCTATGCGAAGCCATCCGTTGCCGAGAGAAGCGCCTGTGAGGGCTGGGCAGCGGATGAGGTAGCGGATTAGCGGATGATGTCTCCATCCGCTAATCCGTTATGCGAAGCAATCCGTTGCCGAGATTTCGTGACGGGCGCGTTGACGGCAGCGGATTATGTAACGGATGGAGCGGATGGAGTCGCGCCCCTCCGCTAATCCGCCAGGCGAAGCCATCCGCTGCCAAGATTTCGTGGCGGCGCGTTGACGGCAGCGGATTGTGTAACGGATGGAGCGGATGGAGTCGCGCCCCTCCGCTAATCCGCTATGCGAAGCCATCCGCTGCCAGGATTTCGTGACGCTCGCTGACGACCGAAGAGTATGAATCAGTTTTGATCGTCTATGCCGGGAGTATGGCTGATGCGGATGTGGCCGGGCTGGATGACAGTAAATGCCCCGCGCAGTTGTTCACCGTGGTCACGAACAACCTGCTCGACGGTTTGGGCCAATGTCGTGCGGGCATTACCGGGAAACCGGATCAGGATCACGCCTGCCGAGTCTGCGTGGCGCACGTACACCAGCCAGCCGAAATCTTTGTCTTCGGTGAGCACGATGCGCTTTTCCTGGCTGGCCTGTTCAATCAGTTCACGGTCATCCGAGCGACGCGTGATTTCGCTGATCGCCAACACGTCGTAGCCCGCAGCCCGTAACGCACGCACCACGGCGAAGTCACAGCTTTCGTCAGCCAAAAAACGCAAATCGGAGGCGGTCATTCGCCAGTGGGCAGCAAAATCATTTCGTGCGCCAGCGTATCAGCGGCATAGGCCAACGCGGCTTGAATATCGGCCCGGATCAGGCGGGGATAAGCGTCCAGCAAATCCGCTTCGGTTGCGCCTTCGCTGAGCTTGCGAAGGATCAATTCTACGGGAATGCGTGTGCCGCGAATGACCGGCTTGCCCAGCATGACATCTGGATTAATTTCAATGCGCTCCAGCATAGGCAAAGTCTCCCGCCAGTATTATAAAGCATTCACAGACCGAACGCCTACCTCAGCCTCAGCACACGGTTCCTTAAGTTTCCCCAGCCCTACAGCAACATCACCACGCGCCGGTGGCCGCTCAACTCGCGATACAGCGCGTCGAGCTGCGCCTGACTCTCGGCGGTGAACGTGACGGTGACGGCAAGATATTTGCCGCCATTGCTCAGGCGGGTGGTTGTCGCACCTGCCTCTAAATTGGGCGCGTGCTTCCTCACGATCTCTACCACGAAGGCTTCAAAATCCTCTGGGCCTCGGCCGATGGCTTTGAGCGGAAACTCACATGGGAATTCCAAAATGGATTCTGTCATCGCACGCGCTTTCTGCTCCAATTACGCAATACGTAATACGCAATACGCAACACGTATTCCGTATTGCGTATTGCGTATTCATTGCCTCGCCGCCAACTGCTCCACCGCCTCCGGCGTCCCCACCGCCAGGCCGACCGCGTTCGCGTCAATCCGCTTGAGCAGGCCGGTCAGCACGTCTTTTGCGCCCAACTCAATAAATGTGTTCACGCCCTGGGCCAGCATGTAGCGCACGGACTCTGTCCAGCGCACGGGGGAGGTGAGCTGCGCGGACAGTTCGGCGCGGATTTCATTCGGGTCAGTCAGCGGCGCGGCTTTTACGTTACCCACCAGCGGCGGAACTGGGGCGATGAACGGGACGGCCTCGACCGCGCGGGTGAAGTCGTCCACGGCGGATTGCATGAGCGGCGAGTGCGCGGCAATCGAGACGGGAAGTTTGAGCGCCCGCCTGGCCCCGCGCGCTTTCGCCAGTTCCATCGCTTTCTCCAGCGCGGCGCTGTCGCCCGAAATGACTACCTGCCCGGGGCAGTTGTCGTTGGCGACCTGTACCACGCCGCCCGTCACTCTGCTCGCCTCAGCGCACACCTCCGCGAGTGGCCCGGCGTCCAGGTTGAGAATCGCCGCCATCCCGCCGGGCGAACGTTCCCCGGCGGCTTTCATCACCTCGCCGCGCCGGCGCACCAGCCGCACGCCGTCCTCGAACTCCATCGCGCCCGCGCCCACGAGCGCGGAGAGTTCGCCAAGCGAGTGCCCGGCCACGAAGGCAGGCTTGACTTCGCCCGATTTCTCTTCCAGTGCGCGCAACGCCGCAATGGAACAGACGAGCAGCGCGGGCTGAGCGTTGACCGTGTCGGTGAGCGCGGCCTCGGGCCCTTCCCAGCACAGCGTCGAGAGCGGGAAGCCGAGAATCTCGTCGGCCTCTGCAAAGATTTTCTTCGCGGCCGGGGAGGCCTGCGCCAGTTCCCGGCCCATGTCCAAGAACTGCGAACCCTGGCCAGGGAAGACGAAGGCGGTGGTCTTTGGATTTAGCATAGTGACCTGGTTGTTCCAGGGCGATTGGGGAACGCTGATACACGCTGAAAGGCATGGATTGGCGCAGATAAATCTAGAAAATCAGCGAATATCAGCGCGCTTTTATCTGCGCAATCAGCGTTCCTCAAAAGCCGGGGGCTAAAACAAAAAGGCCGTCTTTTACGGCCTTGGGAGTTGGCGCTTGGGATGGTTCCGCGTACGCGACGCTCACCACAGGTTTGGGGGATTACCCCTTCTCTTCCTTCTTCTTCTCCACGATTTCCTTGCCGTCGTAGTAGCCGCAGTTGGGGCAGACGGTGTGGTGCAGGTGCATCTCGCCGCAGTTGCTGCAGACCACCATTGCGGGCGCGGTCAGCGCGTGGTGCGAGCGGCGGCGGTCGCGGCGGCCCTTGGAGTGCTTGCGTTTGGGATGGGGAGGCATGGCGGGTTTCCTTCTGTTTCAAGACGAGTTCACAAAATAACGCCTGCCCATCCTTTGACCTTGCTCAGGAGGCTGGCAGGCAACGAGCGGCATTATAAAAGGCGGGGGCAGGAGTGTCAAGGCGCATCCAGTTTGAGGCCCAGGAGGAGACCCACTGTGTGCGCGGCCAGCAGGAAAATGACAGGATAGACCTCGTAGAAAACTCGGAACTCAAAAGGAGCGCCGAAGAACAAGAAGAGCACTGCGAGCGGCGGCAGAGCGGCTAAAAGCGCGTTCCGCAAAAAGACCGGTTTGTCTTTCCACCGGTAAAGCACTAACCCGGCCACCCACACGCCCAGGCACAACCAGGCCGCCGTCAAGCCAGGGTGCGCGGCGACGGCCTCAAACTGCTGCGGCAGGTGATACTCCACCAGCTCGCCCGGATTGTTTCTGAACACCCAGGCGAGCGTCAACCGCGTGGCAGCATAGAGGGCTGCCTGGAGCAACAAGAGATTACGGTACGCAACGGCTGTTATCTTCCGGTAAAAGTGGAGGGCAAAAACCAGGCCGAGCAAAAGCGCGGTTTCTTTGTTTAGACAGGCCAGCAGGAAGATGAGCAAATAACCTGTCCACCGGGCGCGCGCCATGAGCGCGAAACCCAGTGTGAAGAGGCCGAGCGTGCTGAAGTCGTAGAGATGCCGACCCGCTGACAAAATGAACGGCGTCAATGCCAGGATCGCCCCTATCGAAAGAAGGTCGGTGAAGAGCGAGGGCTGCCACAGGGCGCTCAGCAAATACCGGAAGGCGAACACAAAGCCCACCAATGAAAGGTACATGATAGCCGCGGCGAGAAACCTCAGGCTCAGCGGAGTAATCGCGGCGAGCAGCCGAATGAGCGCCGGCGCCAGTACGCGGTACACAAAAGGCCGGTGGGCCGTGCCGTACACCATGCCCGGCAGGGTAATGCGTGGGTCGGGGTTCCAATTGAAGAACTGCAGGTAGAGGAAAAAAAAGCTAGTTGCAGAGGCAAGCAGAGTAACCCAAAGACACAGGCGATATAAAAAACTTTGCGCCACTTCCGGGCGCGACGACCCGTGAACCAAACGATTGAGGCGCATAGGTCTCGGGCGGCAAACGCAGCCGCTCGATCAATCACTGCCGGGGCTAATGGGCAGCCCCTTCTCCGCCCGGAGTTTGGCGATGCCGTTGCGCACCTGGGTGAGGGTTTTAGTCAGCTCGGTTTCCAGGCGGGTGAGGATCTCGAGGGCGTAATCGTCGGCGTCGGCGCGGACGCGCTCGGCGTCGGCTTTGGCGTTCTGGAGGATTTGCTCGGCGCGGGATTGGGCGGCCATCGTCACCGAGTCGCGCTCGACCATCTGGTCCACCTTTTCTTTGGCGAGCTGCACGGTGCGCGCGGCTTCTTCCTGCGCCTGCGCCAGGATGCGGTCGCGCTGGGCGAGCACCTGCTGGGCCTTCTTCACTTCGTCGGGGATCGAGACGCGCATCTGGTCAATCAGCTCCAGCACGCGCTCCTCGTCCACCGTCAGCAGGCGGGTGAGGGGGATGGGCCGGCCGGCGTTGAAGACTTCTTCCAATCGGTCAACGAGATGCAAGATATCCATGCAGACCTTCCCAGGCGGGGCTAGTCAACGATGGGGGTAAGATACACCGATTGGGCGGGGAATGCAATTCGAGTGAACAGCAAGACCCTAAGGGTCTCCGAGACCCTTAGGGTCTGAAATGGGAAGTTATTTTTCGACGCCGCCTAAGCGCCTGATTGCAGTCGGTCAATGATGTTATTCGCCGCCTCAGTCAAAACCTGCGCTTCCGCCGACGAGAGCACGCCTTCGTCCCTGAGGCTGATCACCTGGCTGATGAAAGCCTGAAGCAGTTTGATCGCCGCGCTGACTTTGTCCTCTTCCAATTTTTGGAGCGCTGTTTCAAGTTTCGCGATGAGGGCGTTTCCCTGACCCGGGTTCAACGTTCCCGCCTCAACTAACGCGTTGACTTCTTCGATCAGGTTCTGACTGGCCTCTTCCGGGGTGAGGACGGTCCAGCCCAGGCTGGCCGGCGTGGGGTCGGCATTGCCCGACGTGTCAATTGCCCGAACCAGGAAAGTGTGATCACCTGCCGCCAGGCCGGTGTAGTTCGCAGGGCTGGTGCAGGCGGAGAAAGGCGCGCCGTCCAGGCTGCACTCGAAACTGGCGACTCCAACATTATCTACCCCCGTGAAGGCAAACATGATTGAGGTTGATACTGTGTCTCCACCATCTGTGATAGGATCGCCGTTTCCGTCAATGGCAGAAGTGATGGTTGTATCAGGCGGCGTGGCGTCAGGCGCAAACACATACGCCGAGCCTTGGTTCAGATTGGCGCCAATATCGTCGACCGGTGCCCCGACCACGACCGCGTCGCCGCTGAGCGCCATGGAGGCGCCGAAACCGTCACCCGCCGCCCCGTCCGAGGCGGTCAGTTTAGTGCTCTCGGTCAGTGCCCCGGCCCAGCCACCGTCTGGCTTGACAAACACATACGCCGAGCCCTGGTTCGTGTTGGCGCCAATGTCGTCGCCATTCGCCCCGACCATGACCGTCTCGTCGCTGATCGCCACGGGAAAGCCAAAACCATCACCTGCTGCCCCGTCCGAAGCGGTCAGTGTGGCGCTCTCGGTCAGCGCCCCGGCCCAGCCGCCTGCTGGCTCGACGAACACATACGCCGAGCCTTGGTTCGGGTTGGCACCAATGTCGTCCAAATTCGCCCCGACCGCAACTGTGTCGCTGCTGGTCGCCACGGAGCCGCCGAACTGGTCACCGACCGCCCCATCTGAAGCGGTCAGTTTGGCGCTCTCGGTCAGCACGCCCGCCCAGCCACCTCCGGGCTTGATGAACACATAAGCCGAGCCCCTGAGATTGTCGTCGCCCCATGCTCCGACCACCACCGTGTCGCTGGTGATCGCCACGGAGACGCCGAATAGGTCACTTGCCGCTCCATCCGAGGCGGTGAGCTTGGCGCTCTCGGTCAGCGCCCCGGCCCAGCCGCCGCCGGGCTTGACGAACACATATGTTGAGCCTTGGTTCGGGTTGATACCAATGTCGTCAAAAAACGCCCCGGTCACGATTGTGTCGCCGCTGATCGCCACGCCGAGACCGAAACGGTCACCCGCCGCGCCGTCCGAGGCGGTCAGTTTGGCGCTCTGATTTAGCGCCCCGGCCCAGCCGCCGGCGGGTTTGACAAACACATACGCCGAGCCCTGGTTCGTGTTAGCACCAACGTCATCGAAGTGCGCCCCGACTACAACTGTGTCACCGTTGATCGCCACGGAGACGCCGAAAAGGTCACTCGCCGCCCCGTCCGAGGCGGTCAGTTTGGCTTGCTCTATGAACGGGTCCACCACGACAGGATAGTGGGCGCGGGCGTCGTCCACGCGCAGGAGGATGACCTCACCCCCAGCCCCTCTCCTTCCAAAGGAGACGGGGGCCGGTTCCAACGACGCGCGTAACTCCTGGCCGGTCGCATCGTAGGCGGTCAGGCCGCGATAACGCAGCGCCGCCGCGCCGTCAGCCCGGCGCAGGGTCAGGCCGTCGCCGCCGGGGTCTACCGAGGCTGACACATCACCTGAGAGCGTGAGCGCGAAGGTCAGCGGTTGGTCCCTCACCCCTGACCCCTCTCCCGACACGGGAGAGGGGAGCGCGGGTCGGGCTTCGAGAGTAAAGCCCTGTTCCAGGCCCAACGGCCCGTTCACGTACCATTCCGTCAGCGCGCCGCGCCGATATTCTACCCGGTTATCCCCCGCCTGCGGCGCGACGGCGGCCACTGCGCTCAGGGCATTGCCATAGCCGTAGCCGCTCAGCGCCAGGTTCCAGCGCGTCTCGTCCGTGTGCACCAGCACTCCTTCGGCGGTAAAGTCTGCCGCCAGCGCATGTTGCGGATTGTCCGCGTGGAAGCCAGTCCCCTGTGCGACTGCGTGGTAAGCCGGATCGTCCCGCCCTAACGCAGCAGAGATAGCGGCCTGGGCGGGGAGGGGCAGATCGGATAGGTCTGTGGCGGTTGAGGCAGTGGTGGCGGCGGGAGGGTCGCCGGGGCCGGTTGTGATCCAGGTACGGATCACGGGCGCGAACCCCAGACTCAGGGTCGGCGTGGTTAGCAAGGCCAGCGTTAGTCCGACGCGTAGTGGCAGAAGAGCAATGCGTTTCATGGGATGCTTCTCCTTCTACTCCGCCACTTGTGGCGAATGGCAACGACGGTCAATAGGACGCGCGTGGTTGGATTGAGATTCCCTACCTAAAAGGTAAACCGGACTAAACCGCGCCAGGATACTGTAGCCAGGCGCGAGAGAGATTTGATTTTCCTTTGTGACAGGACGCACTATCTGTGCTGTGCTCTGCGCTCGGAAATTTTATGCGGTTGGTTTAGTTTCAGTTATCGCTTGCAGATTAGAGTTCCAGGGGAGGCCTCGCCCAGCAGGGCGGCGCGGACGAGGCCGGGTGCTTCGCCGGAGAAGATGCGGACTGTGACATTCGGCACAGACTCGACCAGCGCGCGCATTTCGCTCACCTTGCTGGCCATGCCGCCGGTCACGTCCGCGGCGTGCGAGCCGCCCACGTGGTCGAGGTTGAGGGTAGGGGCAGGCGCGAAGCGTGCCCCTGCCCATTCCCCTGCCCATTCCCCCGCCCCTACGGTGATTTCGGGGATTATGTCACCGTCCGGCCAGCGCGTCAGCACGCCCGGCTCGATGCCCGCGAGCAGCATCCGCGGCGGGCGCAGGTGAACGGCGAGATAGCGGAACACGTCTTCGGTTGAGACAATCGTCCCGCCGCGCACGGCGTCAAGCGCCACATCGCCGAAGACGAGCGGAATGAGGTTGTGGTCGAGCGCGGCCCGAACAGGTTCGAGGGCGAAGGATTGGACGACGCCATCGCGGCAGACGACCGAGGCCGATGGGGGGAGGTTGACCAGGGGCAGGCCCGCCTCCCGCGCGGCGTCCACGACCAGCCGGTTCAACAACCCGGCCACGTGCTGGACTTCTGCGAAGCCGCGCCATTCGTCGTCTGTGCGCACCCCGCTGCGTGTGCCGTATTTCCTGGCCTCGACGTGCCCGAACGACCCGCTCCCGTGGCCGAGCAGGAGTTTCAGTTCGGGACGGGCGGCGCGGGCTTCGGCAATTTCGCGCACGAGGCGGTCGAGCGTCTCCCGGCGCAGCGCGCGCGGCGTGGTTTTATCGGTGATGAGGGAGCCGCCGAGTTTGAGGAAGACGAGTGACATAGCAACAATCCCAAGAACCAAATCCCAATCGGAGGTCTTTTTGCCGCGAATTGCGCGAATTAGCGCGAATTTGTGGATGGTGCATTACGTCTGGACCGTTGTGCCAATGACTCTCTTTGCTCCCGCCGCCTCCAGCGCAGCCCGAACGGCCTGTTCGGTATCTTCGGTCACGAGCGCGAGCATGTTGCCGCCGCGCCCGGCGCCGGAGAGTTTGGCGCCGAGCGCGCCCGCGTCGCGGGCGGCAGAGACGAGCGCGTCGAGTTCGGGGCAGGAGACGTCGAGCTGCTGGAGCAGCGCGTGGTTGCGGTTCATCAGTTCGCCCAAGACCCTAAAGGTCTCTGAGACTTGTAAGGTCTGAGGGGCTTCGATGACGGCGCGCGCCTTCTGGCTGATATCGCCAATGGCGCGGAAGATTTGCTCATATCGCTCCGGCTCTTTCTGCCAGGCGGCGCGCACGTCGCCGACGGCGATTTTGGTCGGGCTGGCGAGGCCGGTGTCGCCGATGAGGAGGCGGAAGGGTTGGGCGACGGTGAAGGGAACCGGCGGCTGGCCTTTGACAAAATAGACCGGCCGGCCGTAGGCGATGACGGTGTTGTCTATGCCGGAGGGGGCGCCGTGGAGGAGTTTCTCAGTTTCAAATACGATAGACGAGACTTCAGAATTGGTAATTGGGTAATTGAAGTAATTGGTAATTGCGCGGACGATAGCGGCGCACACCGCAGCGCCGGAGCCTAACCCAGAGGCCATGGGAATAGTCGAGTCAATTGAGAGGGCGACGCCGGCCGGGACACGCGCGCCTATGTGGGCGCAGGTCAGGCGCACGGCGGCGGCCAGGACGTCGTCTGGGGTAGCCTGGGACAGGCGATAATGATGGCCGACGTTGACAGCCTCAATCCAGAACTCTCCTTCACCCTCATCCTGCGCGAAGCCCACCTGAAGCGGAGCGGGAGCGGGGAGAATAGTCGCTACGGCTTGCACCTGCGTCACGGGGACGGCGAGGGCCGGCTGGCCGTAGACCACGGCGTGCTCGCCGAAGAGGATGATTTTACCGGGCGCCGCAGAGCGCGCGCGCGTAGGGAGCATAGGGCGATGTGCGTCGCTCCTCAGTCAGCGCGGCGCAGGGTTGAGGTACATGATGAGGATGACCGATAGGCCCCAGAGGATAAAGGCAATTTGCAGCGGGCGATCGGTAAGGACGAGTTCGTCAGGCGCGCCGCCCTCGCCTTTCATGTGAATCAGGTAGAGGTAGCGCAGAATGGCGTAGAGGACGAACGGGATGGTGAGCATCATCGTGTGGTTCTCCGGCAGGTTGGGCGCGGAGAAGGTGTAGAGCGCGTAGGCGATGAGCGTGGCCGTGGAGACGAGGTTGATCATCTCGTCCAGGAAGGGGAGACTGTATTCTTTGAGGACGGCGCGAGTCTCGCCGACGCCGTCGTTCATCAGGGCCAGCTCGGCGCGGCGCTTGCTAAAACCTATGAAGAGCGCCAGCAGGCCCATGCAGATGTAGAGCCAGGGTGAGAAGCGCGCGACGGTGATAATGACGACGCCCGCGCTCACGCGCAGCAGAAAGCCCAGCGCGACGAGAAGGACGTCAATGATGGGGACGTGTTTAAGCCACAAGGAGTAGAGCAGGTCCTTGACGAGGTAAAGGAGGGCGATCAGGCCAAAGCGCCAGTCGAGCCAGAAGCAGAGGGGCAGGGCGACGAGCGGCAGGATAATGGCCGCGGCGACGGCGGCGCTTTGGCTCAACCGGCCGGAGGCGATCGGCCGATTGCGCTTGGCCGGGTGCTGGCGGTCCTTGTCCAGGTCGGCGAGGTCGTTGACGAGGTACACAGTGCTGGAGAGCAGGCACATGAGCGTGAAGCCCGCCAGCGTCCGCAGCGTGGGCAGGGGATTACGATAGAACGGGTAGAGCTGCACGTCAAAGACGAGCGCGGCGAAGAGGACGCCGTTCTTGGTCCATTGTTTGGGGCGCAAAGCCTCGAGGAGGGCGAGGAGCATGGGCGGAATTATACAGGGAGGAAG
>DAOTXG010000311.1:0-3761 GCA_034435515.1 Anaerolineales bacterium | reverse complement strand
TTTGCGCCATAATGATAGCAATCAGGCGTGTTCTATGCCCGCTTGCGTGTATTGCCGCGCCGACACAAAACTATCGGCCTTGCGCCGGACGCGACCTGGGGCCGACTGGAAAGCCAGTCGGCCTTTTAATTTTCCCCAATTCGGCCCATTTGCTCTTGTTTAGTAAGTCGCTGAGAGGAATATGTAGGACAGGCCAGCGGCTTGTCCTACCCCCACATGACCTCGCACTAAGTAATCTCCAAAACTTCCTGCTACTTTTTCTCATGCTCGCGGCGGATTCCCTGGCACTGCCCGCCAGGGCAAGTGTGCAATCCGCCGCCCGGCCGCCGGACGCTTCGCGCAAATCCGGAAGTAGGGAAAACTTTGAGGAGTTATTTAGTTCCTCGGAGGATAATATGAACCAGAAACCTGGCCCTCAGCAGTGGGGAGGCGCCGCGCTGTGTCTGGCGGCTGGTGGAATTATCACCTTGCTTGTGTTGTCTGCGATCAGCCTGAGCGCGCCAGGTGTTCAACTGGCTTACGCTCGGGAACCGGATAGCGCGGATGAGTCTCAACCCGCCAGAGCCGTCTCTGCGCCCCCGACGGCGAACGGCGCTCCGGTGAGGCCCCCCGTTCAAGTGATGACGCGCTCCCTCGCACCTCAGCCGGATTTCAACTGGACCCCCGGCCCGCGCGGTCTCTTGCCTTTGGCTGGGGCAGGCACGCCGCGCACGGCGCGGCGCGCGCTCGCCCCCCTCGTCGCCAGCCCGGTCATCACGATCAATACGGGTTTTGAAAGTATCTCGGGCTTCACGCCGGGCGATACGCTCACCGCGAGCATCAGTTACAGTGGAACCGGCGCTGGCCTGGCCGTCGCCCTTCCCGACGACCTGGGCTGGTTTGGCTCTACAAATTTTTACGCGGCAGGCGCTAAAGTAGATTTCGGCGGAGGCGACCGTGTGACGTTTTATACCAATGGAACGTCCACGACCTTCACCCTGCCCACCATCGCCGCGAGCCTCGACCCGGCGACCGACGCAATCTCGGGCACGATAACCGGCGTGACTTTGCCCGCCGCCCTCACCCTGATGACGCATGGGCGAACCGTCACCGTGACGACGAACATCTCCGGCGCGTTCACTTACGACTGGACCGGCGCGGCGAACATCGTTCAGGACGACCGGGTAGACGTGGCCTACGCGGTGACGCCCGGCTACTGGGTGCAGACTCCCATCTCCCCGCAAAATCGTTTCACGGTCTACGAAACGTCCAACGGCGTCTGGGGCTACACCACTCCCGGCGCGGTCGTCACGGTCACCATCCGCGACGGGTTGGGCGTGGAGAAAGAAGGCGGGACGACCACCGCTCAATCGCGTTGGGCCGGCGGCTGGTGGTATCAGGCCAGGGACATCGCCGCCGGGGATAGAGTCGAAGTGCTGGTCGGCGGCAAGACCGTGACCACCACCGTGGCTGCCCTTACCGGCTTCGAAAACCCCGAGACGGATACCATCTCCGGCGCTGGCCCGGCCAGTTCGCCTCTGTGGGTCGCCGTCTGGGTGCGCGAGGGGCTGGCCTGGCGCGTGGTGGAGCGAAACGTGACCACCGCCGCCGGAGGCGGTTACACCGCCAATTTCTCCGCCGAGGGCATTGGCCGGGACGAGAATTACTGGGGCAGCGTGGTGCACGCCGACAACGCGCGCGCCGACACGGCCCTCGACGTGTGGGTGTATCACGTGAAAGTCGGGCAGACGTGGAGCAGCCAGTGGGGACAGGTTGCGCCGGACGCCGCTCTGGTCATCACGCTCACCGACTCCGGGGGCGCAGTCAAAGAAGTCGTCGAGACGACCACCAACCCCAACAACGGCTCGTTCGACGTGGGATTCGCCAACGCTCGGACCCTCCGCGGCGACAGCGTGCAAGTGGTGGGCGGCGGCATCTCGACGACCATCCCCATCATCACGCTCACCGCTGCCGCCGATTGGCAGGCCGACGCCGTCTTCGGCCAGGCCCCGCCTGGGGCCGCGAATCTCCTCGTCTGGTCGTACGATACCTTTACCCCAGTCCCCAGCGCGTGGTACATGCGCGGCGGATTCGCCAGCGACGCCGGCGGCCTCTTCACCGCCGACCTGAGCGCGGAATGGGATATCCGCTACGGGCGCGGGGGGGATGTGACGTATCACACCAACGACGACCCGGACGAAAACATGCAGGCGGTGAACTACTGGGCGCCGTACCTCGACCTCTGGCCGGGGCACAACAACATCTGGGGCGCGGCGGCTTTGCCGGACGCCGAAATCACAGTGACGCTCAAATCTGAGGCGGGCGAGATCAAAGCCGTCGAGCGCCTCACCACGGGCCGGGATTCGACGTTCTGGACCGACTTCCCCAGCGGCAACCGGCCCGACATTGTCCCCGGCGACCGCGTGGTGCTCGATACCGGCGAGTTCACGACCTCGGTCACTGCGGTCGCGATTGATTACGCAGTTGATCCCGACGCCGACCTGGTGACGGGCACCGGTCCCGCGTGGACTCTGCTCACCGTGCAGGTCAACTGGCAATGGCCGCCTCTGTGGGTCCCCACCGACGGCGAGGGCCATTTCATGGCCGACTTCACCGGCCAGATTGACATCCACGCCGGCGACCGCGTGCAAGTCACTTACACCGCGCGCGATTTCCACGAAGTCACTTACGAGATTGCTGCGCCGTTCTTCCGCGCCAACGTGACCGGCGACTGGGTGGACGGCAGCGTCACGCCCGGCGCGACGGTCTTCATCACGGTCACTGGCAGCGACGGCGAAGTCAAAGGCGCGACGACGACCACGGCGCATCCGTGGGCCTGGTTCGACGGCGTGAACGTCGGCGGCGCAGACCTCGAACCTGGCGACGTCGTCACCGTCTCGACCGACAGCGGCGTGCTCCTCAGCGCCACGCTCATCACCGTCACCGGCCAGCTGGATGTGGACGCCGACGTCGTCTCCGGGACGATGGAGGGCGGCGTCTTCCCGGCCCTCGGCCACGTGGACTTCAACAAACTCAATGATGGGTGGTGGGGCTGGGACTTCGACGTTCAGGTCGATGGCTCGTTCTCGTTCGACATCGCCGCCGCGCCCGACGGGCAGGACGTTCAACCCGGCGACATGGCGCAGGTGTGGTACATCGCGCCGGACGGCAACTACTCCGGCATTGACGTGTACACCCCGTTCCTGCAAGTCCAGGTCAACAAGAGCCACGATTGGGTGAACGGCTACGTCCAACCGCCCGCCACTGTGTACGTAACCGTCACCCGCAACAGCAACATCGTGGGCACAGCGCAGAATTCGGGCAGTCCCTGGTGGAACACCAATCCGCAGGATGGAACGGGGAACAACATTGACATCCGGGCGGGTGACCTCGTCCTCGTCAGCGCGGGCGAGCTATCGGCCACGATTTCGGTTGTCGAAATGACTGGCGCGGTGGACGCGGACGCGAACATCGTCACGGGGCAAATCCTCGGGGTCGCCTACCCCGCGCAAGTCCGCGTGGAAATCTGGAAGCCCAACGGCGACTGGCGCGAGACGCAGACCGACGGGTCCGGCTACTTCAGCGTGGACTTCTCCCCGACTGACCTCCTCCTCGGCGACACGGTCGCCATCAAGTACATCACGCCCGAAGGCCACAACGTCATCCTCCTCCGCAGTGAGTTGGCGGGCCAAATCAATCTCAGCGACGACGTGATTCAGGGCAACGCCACCCCCGGCACGGCTTTGAGCGTCACCGCCCGGCGCGGCGGGAACGTAATCGGC
>DAOTXG010000310.1:0-3196 GCA_034435515.1 Anaerolineales bacterium | reverse complement strand
GTGCTGGAAAGCCTGGCGCACGCCCGCCGCCGCGGCGCGCCGATCCACGCCGAAGTCATCGGCCAGGCTTCGTCGTCCGACGCCTACCACATGGCCGCGCCCGACCCAACCGGCGCCGGCGCGGTGCGCGCGATGCGTTGGGCCTTGCAGGATGCCGGCGTTGCGCTCGACGACGTGGAGTACATCAACGCCCATGGCACCTCCACCCCGGCCAACGACTCCGGTGAGACGTTCGCCATCAAGCAGTTGTTCGGCGAACGGGCGTACGCCATCCCCATCAGTTCGACCAAATCCATGATCGGCCACCCGATGGGCGCGGCGGGCGCGCTGGAGACCATCGCCTGCGTGATGACGCTCAAGCACGACGTCATCCACCCGACGATCAACTACGAGCACCCCGACCCCGAATGTGACCTGGACTACGTGCCTAACGTGGCGCGCGAAGCCCCCGTTCGCATCGCGCTCTCCAACTCCTTCGGCCTCGGCGGACAAAACGCCTGCCTGGTTTTGCAGAAGTTCGAAGGTTAAGATGCGACTCGTCACCCATACCAAGCTCGTCCAACGCAACCTGACCATCGGTCGCTACGCCTTCATCGCCGGGATGCTCCTGCTCGTCGCGGCCCTCGGCGTCAACATCTACGCCATCAGCCGGCCTCAAGAGACGCAGCTCGTCCTCTACGCCCTCGGCTCGTTCCTCGTCGGCTTCACCTGCACCAACATCGGCACGGTGATCAACAATCGCTGGGCGCGCCGCGCCGATCAGGGGCTGGGGGAAGCGCTCAAGGGCCTCGACGACCGGCACACGCTCTACAATTATCGCCTCGGCGCGGCGCACGTCCTCGTCGGCCCCGGCGGCGTGACGGTGCTCGTGCCCAAATATCAGACCGGCGCGATTGCCTACACGAACGGCAAGTGGCTCAACCCCGGCGCGCCGCGCGGCTTTTTCAGTTTCGGAGCCCGCGACCCGTTGGGCGACCCTGCCGCCGAAGCCGCCGCCGAGGTAAACGGCTTGACGGCTTTCCTGAAGAAGCGCGCGCCCGACATCGCCGTCGCCCCGCAGGCGCTGATCGTCTTCATGAACCCGCGCGCCGAAATCTCGGCTAAAGACTCGCCCGTGCCCGCGCTGCACGTCAAGCAGCTCAAAGACCACATCCGCCGCCTGCCCAAAGGCCCGACCATCCCCGCTTCGGCGCTGACCAACTTGGAAACCAGGCTCGGTATTGCGGTGGAGTGACAAATGACGAGTGACAAGTGGCAAGTGACGAGTGGCCGCTCGTAGTGGCGCACGCCAGTGCGCCGATCCGCTTGTAGTGGCGCACGACAGTGCGCCGATATGAATCCTGCCACCTGTCACCCGTCACTTGCCCTCTATGGAAGCCAGCGAATACGACAACATCGCCCGGCTCGAAGATCGGCATTGGTGGTACGTGGGCATGCGGCGGATTGCCGAACGCTTTGTGCGGGGACTGGGCTTGCCGCCCGGCGCGCGGATTTTGGACGCGGGGTGTGGGACCGGCGGCGGCCTCCGCTGGCTGGCCGCTTTCGGCCAGACGACCGGCGTGGACTTTCATCCCCTGGCTGTGCGTTATGCCTCACAATCTTCCCCGCGAGTGGCGCGCGCTTCGATTCAGGCGCTGCCCTTTCCGCCCTCCACTTTCGATCTGGTCACGTCTTTTGAAGTGCTCTATCACCTCGGCGTCGCCGACGACCTGGCCGCCCTGCGCGAGTTAGCAAGTGCGCTGCGGCCTGGCGGCTGGCTGCTGGCGCGCGTCCCGGCCCACGACTGGCTGCGCGGCGCGCACGACCGACAGGTTCACACCCGTCACCGGTATGGGAAGCAAGAATTGGCAGAAAAAATCAGAGCCGCCGGGCTGGAACTACGGCGGCTCACCAGCGTGGGATTGTTCCTGTTGCCGGTTGCAGTCTTGAGGCGGCTGACGCAGCGGGACGAGGCCGTGCACACCGACGTCACCCTGCCGCCCCCGGTCCTCAACCAGGCCCTGACTGCCGCGCTCGCGGCCGAAGGCCGCTGGCTCGACCGCTTCGACCTGCCGGCCGGCCTGAGCCTGTTGGCGCTAGCGCAAAAGCCCCGTTGATTAACTCCGCCGGGGGCGCAAGGTGCGATACACCAGGTAGACCCCGACGGTGATCAGCGCGATCGGCCACAGATAGCCCAGCAGTTTTTCGGCGGCGGCGAAGATCAGCAGGCCCATCACCGTCAGGATGCTCGCCGGGATAAACGCCCAGCGCATCCGGCCCTGCGGCGTCGGCAGCAAGGCAACCACCGCAAAGGTCAGGCCCAGGCCGAGGAAGAAAATTCCGCCCGTCGCCAGACCGTTATCCGCCGCCTCCACCCTGGCCACCACGGCCAGCGTCGTCAACACTCCGCCGGGGATGACCGCCCACCAATGGGCGCGATTAACCACATACACGAGCCAGAACCCCAACCCGACTCCGCCCAGAAACAACGAGCCGCCCCAGGCCTGCGCCAGCGGCGGCGCAAACTGATCCAGTGAGATTAAAGCGGACACGCTCACCAGGCTCCAGCCGGGGAGCAGCGCCCACCATTGAGCGCGATTGGCGACGAAGAAGGCCAGAAAGGAGACGCCCGCCAGGCCGAACAGCACGGCCCAGAAGAGCGCCACGCCGCTGCGGATGACCTCGAAATTTTGCAGCAGATAGAGCACCCCGGCGACGATCAACAACGTCCCCCACAGGATACGGAGATCAATGCGCTTCATAGGTCCCTCCGGGTAATTCGTCGGCCTGCCATTCTTTTGAACGCTGACGACGCGGATCAGGCTGATCTTCGCTGATGATGCTTCAATGATTTAAGTCAAAAAATCAGCGACATCAGCGCTTTTTCAGCGTAATCAGCGTTCCTCACCACCTGAGTGACGGCTTGTTAACGCACCTCAATCGAACCGGCGCCGGCTTTGGCCTCCACTTCGACCTTGTTGGGCGCCGAGTCGTAATCGGCCGATTGATATACATCACCCCGGCGCGGGAAACGACGCTCGTCCACAGAGAAGGCAGCCATCCCGCCCCGCAGCCGAAGCCGGGCGGCCACACTTGAGGGGACGCGGATGACGACGGCCGCCGCGCCGGCTTCGAGGTCCACGCGGGTCAGCCCGGCGTTGGCGGGCAGCGTCAAGTCCGTCGAACTGGCGCCGGTCTTCAATTGCAGTTCAGTCAC
>DAOTXG010000309.1:0-9805 GCA_034435515.1 Anaerolineales bacterium | reverse complement strand
CCGCCGGAAAAATCGTCGGGCGAACCGGGCATTGCGCCATCCGCACGCTGTTGCGCCAGCAGCTCTAGCAGCAGGTCATCCGCGCCCTCGCCGCAGAGTGCAATGTACTGCCCCGTGCCCTCGTTCCACACCGACCACGGGCCGCCTTGCCCGTCGAAGCCGAAGAGCGGCCCGCCCTGCGCCGGGAGGCGCAGAACGTCGCGGGCGTAACTGAGCGCGCGCCGGGCTTTCGCTTCCTCGCCAATCGCTTTGAGAAAGGCCGCGCCCCACGTCTGGTTGTCGAGGTACGGTTGCTGCCATGCTGTGCCGTCCGGCTGTGTCAAGCCGCCCTGAAAGCGCCCCATCGCATCATCCCAGAACTTGGTCAGAAGGCAGACTCTGATTTTGTCGGCCTCGTCGGCGTAATCTGGCCCGGCGGAGTGGAATGCCCACCACGCATCCAGCGTGCCCTCGGTGGTCGCTCTCGGTTGGCGGGGCGGGTCCGGCACGACCAGACACCCATCCTCAGCCCTGATCCATTGCGCCAACCAGTCCGCGCCTTTGCGGATGGCCGTGTCCGCGCCGGAGAGCGCGCCGCCCAGCGCGCGATACCGGCTCAAAGCATAGATGGCCCAGGCGATGTCGCCCTCCCATTCGGTGCTGTCCACCGGGGCCAGGGTGTCACAGTTGCGGCTCTTGAACCACGAGCCGTTCGCGTTCTGCGTCGTGGTCAGCGCATTCGCCAGCGCGTCGGCCTGCGGCCACCGGCGCTCGACGGCAAAGACGATGAGGGCCAGCGCCTGATCGTAGGTGTGCGCATTGCAGAGCGTTTCTTTTTCCCACGACTTGAGCAGGCCCGAGGGCTGTTGCTGGCTGGCGAGCCAGCTGGCGGCCCTCCTCGAAGCCTGATCGTTGCCGCGATTGAGTTCAAACGTGAGGGGCACGGTGCGCGAGAGGACGTTGAACGCGCCGAGGTTGTCCAGCGCCAGGCGGCCCGCCCCGCCCGCGTCGTCCACCGGGTCTTTGACGACGGAGAAGAAGATCGCGCTCACTTGCGTGGGGGTGAAGACCGTTCCTGGCGTCCACGGCGCGAGGAAATTGAAGGGGATCACCATCTGCCCCCACCAGCCGCGATGCGCGGGGTGATGATAGCCCCGGCCAAAGATGTATTCCTGCCCGGCGCTGGTGATGACCACGCCCACTTCCAACGAACTGCTCGCCCCAGGGTCGCCGCGCCACTCGAAGCGCAGGTGATCGTAGGTCGAGAGATCGAGCGGCGGATTGAAGTTACAACGCACCTGCGCCCAGTTGCCGTTGGCCGCGCCGATGTCGTAGGTCAATTGCAGGGCCGTGTCCGCGTAACCCGCCACTGTGCTCACCATGCCAGTCGTCGGTTGGCCGCTATCTTTGACAAAGAAGCAGTTGTAACTGCCTTCGAAATCGAGAAACGTCAATCCGGGGCGCAGCCCGAGGTCGGCCCACGGGTCAGGCGGGTCGTCCTGCGCCAACAGCCAGTAGCCAACCTGCCCGCTCTGGTTCGCGGCCCAACTCTGCGAGGCCGGCCCGTCGTCGTGCAGCCCCAGGCCCACGTTGTCCTGATTGGGGTCGGCGGTCGCGCTGATCCAGCCTTGCGGGGTGAGGGTGCGGTCGCCGGGCAGGACGTCGAGCGCGATGTGGACGTTGGGCGTGTTGCCCTGCCAGCTGGCGTCGTCCGTGTGCAGGGCGTCGAGCCACGTGCTGCCGAGCGGGACAGTCGGGCTGAAAACGAAGGCCGAGGGCGTGATTTCGGTGAACACAACCTGATGCCGCACCAGATCGTTCCCGATGAACCGCGCGCCGTTGCTATCGTGGCAATCGGAGTTGCCGCCGTCGCACGCGCCGCCCTGATTGACGAACATGGATGAAATCTGCGCGAGCTTGAAGCCCTCGTGATTGGCGCGCCGCCCCGGATCAATCGCGATAGCCGTGGTGGCCGTGTAAGTCTGGGTGACGTGCAGGCGCGTCTGCCGGTCGCGCGGCGGAGGGAGCGCCATCTCGTAAAACACGTCGAAGCCCTGATTCGTTCCCCACGCCAACAGCCGCAACGGCCCGGTGGGCAGCCAGGTGGTATCAATCTCCAGCCGGTTCAACTGCGGACTGTGATAATACGCCCCGCCGGCCCAGTAAGCCGGGCCGAGGATGAACGAACTGCCGAAGGGGATGGCTGGCGAGGGATCGGCGTTGGGCTTGAGGCGCACGAACCCGGAAGCGTAGAGCGCGGCGACCTGCGGCTGGCCGGGCCACGCCTGCGATTGATGGTAGACGCGCACGAGCGCCGCGTTCCCCCGCGCTGCGCCGTCCACGACAACTTGCATCGTCGCGCCCACGCTCGGATCGGCCTCGCACATGTCCACCAGCCAGCCGTTGGCGCCTCCGTTGTAAAGCGTGCCGCACTGCCGGTTGAAACTCACCTGGTCAAGAAAGACGCGGTACGGCGACGCGGCGGCGCTGCCGTCGAGTTGTACGGCGATGGCGGCGGCATCCGGCGCCCCGGGCGCCGGGACGGGTGGGACGGTCACGTCGAGCGGGTGATTGACGCCGTTGACCGAGAAGCGTTGATAATGCGTCTGCCCCGCGACGACGTCGCCTTCGATCGTCAACGTGTACCACTGCCCGGCCTGCAGGCACTGGGCGATCGTCGGCGTGATCGCGACCCAGCGCTCCGCTTCGGGCCGGGATGGATCCCAGTAGCGCCACCGCGGCGCGTCTTGGCCGACGTTCTGCCACTGCAGGGCGAACTCGTGGCGTACGCCCGTCTGCCACCGGCTCATCGAGAATTCCAGCGCCTGAACGACGGAGGGGGCGCCGGCGTTGTTGCAGGTCGTCGTCGGCGTGAACTGAAAAGAGAGGGTGAGGGTGAGGGTGAAGGCGGTGGCCGTCGGCTCCGCGAGGAAGTTGCGGTAGCAATGCACGTTCGAGTACGGCGCGCCGCCCGTGAGCGCGCATTCCAGCGCCTTTCCGTCGAGCGCCGGCGTGGTCACATTCGTAATCGTCCACGTCGGCGAGTTTTCGCAGTACGCGCCCCAGTCCGCGGCGGTCTCGTCGAGGTCATCTCGCGCGTAAGTGGGGGCATTGCGTGGTCCCTGGTCGCACGGCGCGGCAACTGATCCAATGTCCGCGATGGGAAACCGGTCCGTGGGGCGCTCTGCGATCCATGCCAGCAGGCCCGTGGTCAGCGCCAGCCCGAGGCCGGTCGTCGCGAGAACGGTCAAATATTTCATCGCCTCACCTTTCTTGGAGGAACCGGAGATCCGCCCCGTCGTCGGGAGCGGTGGTTTTCACCGCAGCAGGTTCAGTTCTTCCCCGACAACCTGAGTAATAAGCGCGACTTTACTGATCCCGTCTGCCTCTTGCAGCCGTTCCCCGATGCGGCGTATCTTGTCCAGCGGCGGCAGGGGCAAATTCCGCAATTCGGTCGCGCTGACCTGCGTATTGCCAGACGAGATACGGAAATAATGGTCAACCACGCGGGGATCGGACTTGGGGATTTTGAAATAGGGCGGATTGGAAATAATCAGATGCGGCGAGGCGTCCGCAGTCATATGATCGAGTAACGGGGCTGGGCGCAGCCGCGCGGAATTAGAGAGGATAAAGTCAGCCGGCCGGACTTCGTAATTGAACGCGACGCCGTGATTATTCAGCCAGCGGCGGAGGTAGCCCAGCGCCAGGGCGAGTGCTGGCCGGAGCGCGGGTTCTATTTCGTAAGCCGTCACGCGCCATTCGCGGCAGTTCCCCTGCCGGACGAGATGTTCCGCTAACGCCGCAAGCAAAATGCCCGTCCCAGCGCCCGGCTCGACGACCCATGCGCCATGCGGCAGAGGCGCGCTTAATCCAGCCATGAACCGGGCAATCGCCGGAGGCGTGAAGAATTGACCGCGTGCCTTGCGATGCGTCTCGTCCATCTGGGCCGAATACAGCCGCGCCAGCCAGTCACACACCTCGACCGGCGAAGCGTCGCCGGAGGGCCACTCAACTGATGTCTGCTGAAGCCAGGCGCATTGATCTAACTCTTCCCGGCTCAGGTCGGAACAATACAGCGACCATAGCTCACGCCATTGCAACGCGGTAGGTGTGCCCATTGCTCAAGGATTATATATCATCTTGACTTTAAAAAGATTTTGGTATACAACATTGTATACAAATAGGACTTTAGTACTGCCCTCAAGGTCTTTGCGGTCTCCGAGACCCCAAAGGTCTGCGCCCGAAACTGGTGAAAATTTCCGCCAACGGATCCAGGCCCGGTGCAGTTGCCCAGAGAATGCGAAAGCGACCCTACTCCAGCACCCTGCCAGATGACACCGAACCGACAGTCTAAAACATCCAACCTGAGCGCGGAGGTCTTTGCGGCGCTGAAAGACCGCATCATCCGCTGGCAGTATCCGCCCGGCCACCGCTTCACCGAGGAGCAGCTTTGCAAAGAATTCCAGGTGAGCCGCAGCCCGGTGCGCGAGGCGCTGCGAATGCTGGTCGAGAACGGCCTGGTGGATAAAGCCCCACACCGCGGCTATCGCGTCAAGCAGCCGGACAGCGGCGAGATTCACGAGTTGTACGACGTCCGCCTGGCCCTGGAGATGTACATCGTCGAGCGCCTGGCCGAGGCTGGGCTTCCGCGCGACGATTGGGAGCGGCTGCGCCAGACCTGGGAGGCCCTGTCCAGGGACGCCTCCCTCCCGGAGGTGAACGTGGCGCACGAGGACGAGCGCTTCCACGAAACGCTGGCGCAGGCGACAGGCAACAAGATGCTGTCGGACCTGCTGCGCACGATTGACGAGCGCCTGAGTTTCGTGCGCATGACCGACATCACGACGGTCGAGCGCCTCCAGGCTACCTGCCAGCAGCACCTGCAGATCCTCGACTGCCTCGCCGCCCGCGACGTGGCCGGGGCGCGCGCCGCCATGCGCCAGAACGTCGAGCAGGGCCGCAACAACGTCGAGGCGGCTTTCAAAGAGGCCCTGGCCCGAGCGTATCGGGAACAACTGCTCAGGCCAAGCGGTGGAGAACGCTGATTCCGCTGAAAAAACGCTGACACCTGCACTTGCGCGCAGGTGCAAGTGTGACGCTGATTTTCTCTTTAAATCATCAGCGACAATCAGCCTGATCAGCGCGATCAGCGTTCAAAAAAACGCCGAGCTGAGCAACGACCAATCATTCTCTAAGTTCTTTTTGTCCGGAGGAGACTATGACCAAACTGCAATTTGAAGCCGAACCGTATCCGCTCGATTTCGAACCGGAGTCCACCGCCCTGCTGATGGTTGACATGCAGCGGGACTTCCTCGAGCCGGGGGGCTTTGGCGAGACGCTCGGCAACGACGTCTCGCAGGTGCGGCCGGCCATCGAGCCGTGCAAAGAGGTGCTCGAAGCCGCGCGCCAGGCGGGCCTGTTCGTCATCCACACGCGCGAGGGCCACCGGCCCGATCTCTCCGACGTGCCGCGCGCCAAGATGGAACGCGGGCAGCCGACGCTCAAGATCGGCGATGTGGGGCCGATGGGCCGCATCCTGGTGCGCGGGGAGACCGGCCACGACACCATCCCCGAGCTGTACCCCATCCCAGGCGAGCCGGTGATTGACAAGCCGGGCAAAGGCTCGTTTTACGACACCGACCTGCTCGGCATCCTCCGCCACCGCAACATCAAAACGCTGATCGTCTGCGGCGTGACGACCGAAGTGTGCGTGCACACGACCGTGCGCGAGGCGAACGACCGCGGCTTCGAATGCCTCGTGCCCGCCGACTGCGTCGGCTCGTACTTCCCGGAGTTCCAGCGCGTCGCCCTGGAGATGATCAAGGCGCAGGGCGGCATCTTCGGCTGGGTCTCGGACTCGGACAAAGTCGTCAGCGCGCTGGCGGCGATCAAGAAATAGAGAGTCGCCCGGCCGGGCGCGGCAAGCGGCGTCCCGGCCTCGGCGGCCCTCCTGTAATCACAATAGGATTTGAAGCCATGAACAAAAATCAAATCCCCTGGTGGACGGCAGGCGATTGGAACGCCTTCTTTGGGCTGGGCGTCAACAGCCTCCTGAACATCCTGGTGCTGTCGGGCCTCCTGCTGGGCGTGGTGCAGATGCCGCCAGAGATCGTGTTTGGGCGGATTGTGCCGGCGGTGGGGTTCATGCTGTTCCTGAGCAACGTGTACTACGCTTTCATGGCGCGCCGCCTGGCCGCGAAGACCGGGCGGATGGACGTGACCGCCATGCCCGCCGGGCCGAGCGTGCCGCACATGTTCATCGTCGTGCTGGCGATTATGCTGCCGACCAAAATCGCCACGGGAGATCCGCTCAAGGCCTGGGAAGTCGGGCTGGCGTGGGCCTTCATCGAGGGCCTGGTCAACCTGAGCGGCGCATTCATCGCGCCGTACATCCGCCGGCTCACGCCGCGCGCGGCGCTGCTCGGCACGCTGGCGGGTGTGTCCATCGCCTTCATCTCCATCCGGCCCGCGCAGCAGATTTTCCTGACGCCGTGGATCGGGCTGGTCGGACTGGCGATTGTCTTCGGCGGCTGGTTTACCGGGGTCAAGTTCCCCTTCAGGCTCCCGGCCGGACTGATGGCGATTGCCGTCGGCGCCGCGCTGGGATGGGGCGCGGCCGGCCTCGGCCTGTACGACGGGGTGAGTCTGAAAGCCCTGAGCGACTCGGTTTCACAAATCAGCTTCGCCGTGCCGCTCCCGGCCATTGACCGCCTGATCGCCGGGTTCGGCAGCATCGCGCCGCTGCTGGTGACGGCCATCCCCTTCGGCGTCTACGACTTCATCGAAGCCATGGACAACGTGGAAAGCGCCTCGGCGGCCGGGGACGAATACAGCGTGCGCGAGGTGCTGGCCGTGGATGGCCTGAACAGCCTGATCGGGACGCTGTTGGGCAGCCCGTTCCCGAACGCGGTCTACATCGGCCATCCGGGCTGGAAGGCCGTGGGCGGGCGCGTGGGCTATTCGCTGGGGACGGGCGCGCTCGTGATCATCGTGACGCTGCTCGGCATCGTGCCGGTGCTGCTCACTCTCATCCCGCTCGTGGCGATCCTGCCCATCCTGCTGTACATCGGCGCGCTCATCGGCGCGCAGGCCTTCCAGGCCACGCCCCGGCATCACGCCCCGGCGATTGTGCTGGCGCTGGTGCCGCACTTCGCCGCGTGGGGCTTTACCCAGGTGAACGGCGTGCTGACCGCGGCCGGGACCAGCGCCGTGGCGGTCGGGACGGCGGCGCTGGAGGGGGCGGGAGTGCTGTACGACGGACTGGCGAAGCTGGGCGGCGGCGCGATTTTGAGCGGCCTGATTATCGGCGCGATTGGCACGTTCCTGCTCGACCGGAAGCCGAAGCTGGCGGCGGCTTACGCCGTGGCCGGCGCGGCGCTGTCTTTCTTCGGGTTCATCCACGGCGAGGCGGTGGGCTTTGCCGTGTCGCCGGGCATCGCGCTGGGCTATTTGCTCATGGCCGCCTTGTGCTTTGGCTTCGCCTATCTCCCCTACGAGGCGACTGCGCCGTCCGCCGCCGAGGGGGTGGAGACGACCGCCGTGCCTGCCGTCGGAGACTAGCGCCTTTGCCAGTCGCTGGCGGACGACTGACGCGAAGCGGTCACTACCACGATGAAGAAAATCTGTTACGGCGCAGAAAGGAACACCGGATGATTGATCCCGAAGCGATGGCCTAGTCCCCGAACCGTTGGAAACCATTGGGCTCGTCGGGAATGGACTGGCGCTTTTTCTTTCGCCACGAATTAGGCGGAAAATTCGCGCAAATTCGCGTAATTCGCGGCGAAAACCTTATTTCCGATAAGTCTATCATTCACTACTTTCATGGCAGAAAGGAATAAACCAATGAATGCAGCGCGTCCTCGCTTGTGGGTCGCCGGCGACCTGAACGGCTTCTTCGGCCTGTGCACCAACAGCATCACGAACACCCTGGTCGCCGTCGGCCTGATGCAGTTTGTGATGGAATTTCCCAAGGAACTGCTCTTTGGGAAGATCGTGCCGGGGCTGGTGCTCTCCCTGGCCGTGGGCAACATCTACTTTGCCTATATGGCCTATCGCCTCGCCAAGAAAGAAGGGCGAGACGACGTGACCGCCGTGCCGTATGGCATCTCCGTGCCGCACTACTTCCTCGTCACTTTCGCCGTCATGCTCCCGCTCAAACTCGGCGGCGAGAGTCTCGAGCTCGCCTGGAGCGTGGGCGTGGCGTGGTGCTTCGTCCACGCCATCGTCGCAGGCATCGGCGCGTTCATCGGCCCGACGATGCAGCGGCTGACCCCGCGCGCGGCGATGCTCGGCACGCTGGCCGGCGTGGCCATCACCTTCATCGCCATGGGCGCGGCTTTCGGGGCCTGGAACGTCGCCTGGCTGAGCATGGTGTCCTTCGGCATCATCTTCGTCGGCTGGCTGGCGAACGTGCAATTCCCTGGCAAGCTGCCCGCCGGGCTCGTGGCGGTGATCATCGGCGTCATCGTCGGGTGGGCCTCCGGTTATATGAGCATCGGCACACTGACGACCGCCATCGAGAATGTCTCCCTGGCGATTCCCCTCCCCCAGATTCAGCCGTTGGTGGACGGGCTGCCGCGCATCGCGCCGTACTTGATCACGGCCATTCCTCTCGCGATCTATCTCTTCCTCGAATCGCTCAACAACGTCGAGAGCGCGCTCGCAGGCGGCGACAAGTACGACACTCGCGAGGCGATGCTGGCCGCGGCGGGCGGGACCCTGGTCGCCTCGCTCTTTGGCAGCCCCTTCCCGACCCTGATCTACATCGGCCACCCCGGCTGGAAGTCGGTAGGGTCACGCGTGGGCTACTCCTGGCTCACCGGCGTCACGATGCTCTTGCTGGGGATGCTCGGTCTGCTCGGCATCCTGAGCGCGGTCATCCCGCTGGTCGCCATCTTGCCGATTCTGGTCTACATCGGCATGTTGATCACCTCGCAGGCCTTCAACGCCAGCCCGGCCAAACATGCGCCCGCGGTCGCGCTGGCGCTTGTGCCGTGGATTGCCAACTACGTGCAGGTGCAGGTAGACAACGCCCTCAATGCGGCCGGCACCAACGCGGCCGCGCTCGGCCTCGACAAACTGGCCGGCAATGGAGTCAGTTACGGAGGCATGGCCATCCTGGGCGCAGGCGCGATCCTGTCCGGCATGATCCTGGCCGCCATCGCCGCCTACGTGATCGATCGCAACTGGAAAGGCGCCATCGGGTACTCGCTCTTCGGCGCGGCGTGCGCTTGGGTCGGATTCATTCACGCGACCGAGTTGCGCTTCGTGCCGCAGGGCGACTTCAGCAGTGCCTGGGGGCCGACCGTCGGCTATCTGGCCGTCGCGGCGCTGTTGGCGGGGATGATGTACTACACCCGCAACGAACCCGTGCCGGGGATGTCCGAGCAGAAAGCCGCCGCCAGCGCGAGCGACTAAACAGTTTCAGACCCTAAGGGTCTCAGAGACCCTTAGGGTCTGGGCAGTAAAACACCCTATGCCCACCGCACAGCGCGTAATGCGAAATTTCTACCGGGACTCGGTCTCGCTGATGCAGTTCTCCAAAGGCCTGTCCGAGCGGCCAGGGGTGCAGCAGGCCTCGGCGGTGATGGCGACCGAGAGCAACCTCGGCCTGCTCCGCGAAGCCGGTTTGTTGGAAGGAAGCGTCCCGAGCAGCCCCAACGACCTGCTCATCGTGCTCCAGGGCGAAGACGCCGCGGCGATGGAACAGGCCCTCGACGAGGCGGTCGCTGCGCTCACCCGGCGCCCGACGGAGAGCGGGGACGACGGCGGCCCGCGGCGCGCGCCCCCGCGCAGCGTCGAGATGGGGCTGGGCGCCTTGCCCGGC
>DAOTXG010000308.1:0-7415 GCA_034435515.1 Anaerolineales bacterium | reverse complement strand
GTGTACTGCATGCCCAAAGAAATCTTCGGCTCCGACTATCAATTTCTCACTCGCGCCGAAGTGCTGACCTTTGAAGAGATCACCCGCCTCGCCAAACTCTTTGTCGCGCACGGGGTCCGCAAAATCCGTCTCACCGGCGGCGAACCGCTCGTGCGCCGCGACCTGCACAAACTCGTCGCCATGCTGGCCGAGATTCCCGATCTCGATCTCACTCTCACCACCAACGGCGCATTGCTCCCGCAACAAGCCAAAGCATTGAAAGACGCCGGACTCCAGCGCGTGACCGTCAGCCTCGACTCGCTGGACGAAGCCGTGTTCAAAGCGATGAACGACATGGATTTTCCAGTGACAAAGGTGCTGGAAGGCATGGCCGCCGCCGAAGCTGTCGGCCTGTGGCCGATCAAAGTCAACGCGGTGGTGAAGCGCGGCATGAACGAGTCCAGCATCCTGCCGATGGCGCGCTTCTTCCGCGAGAAGGGCTACATCTTGCGCTTCATCGAATACATGGACGTGGGCACCACCAACGGCTGGCGTATGGACGACGTGGTGACGGCGAAAGAGATCGTCGCCACGATCAACGCCGAGATGCCATTAGAGCCGATGGATCCAAATTATGTGGGTGAAGTGGCCGAGCGTTGGCGCTACAAAGATGGCCGTGGCGAGATCGGCGTGATCGCTTCCGTCACCCAACCCTTCTGCGGCGACTGCAACCGCGCCCGCCTCTCGGCCGAGGGCAAGCTCTATACCTGCCTCTTCGCCGTCAGTGGGTTCGACTTCCGCAAACTCCTGCGCGTCGGCGCGACCGACGAAGAAATTTCCGCCGCTCTTGCCAAAGTCTGGCGCGGGCGCGATGACCGCTATTCAGAATTGAGGTCGCAAGGGACGGTCATTCCGTTGCCGAAGGTGGAGATGTCACACATCGGCGGCTGATCTCCTCCCCGGTCGCGGCGCTATCCTGCAATGGGGGAGGGCCGAGGGCCATTCCAGTACATTTCCTCAGCCATGTTTGTTACATATTTCCCAAACTGGGCGAAATTATACCCCGTGTATAGCATTGTCAAGAAAACCGCATTAACCAAACGTTTGTTTGACAAATGCCAGCCCTGCGCCTACAATGCTTTTAGTGGCTGCCCCCAGGGAGGCTGGCCGCGATGCAACCGACACGTCAATTAATCCTCAACTATCTGAAGAAACGTGGCCAGGTCACGGTGGACGAACTGGCCGAAGTTCTAGACCTGACGACGGTCACCGTGCGCCATCACCTGGATATCCTGCGCCGTGAGGAGATGGTCGCCGAGCCAGTGATCCTCCATCGGGCCTCACCCGGGCGGCCGCAATACGCCTACACCCTGACCGCGAAAGCCGCGAGTCAATTTCCCAACAATTACGGTGAACTGGCGGCGAAAATCATCGAAGAGATTAAGGCCAATACGGGATCACGAGCCATCAACGTCATTTTTGAAGGCGTAGCGGATCGGATCACCGCCGAGGCCCCCCGCCCGTCTCCGGGGGAATTGTTGACCGATCGTCTCAGCCGCGCCGTCGAGTTCCTTAACCGGCGGGGCTACACTGCCCGCTGGGAGCTCACGGATGAGGGCTATCTGTTCCACACCGAGTGTTGCCCGTACGAGAGGTTGGCGCCTGACCATCCCGAATTGTGCCAGATGGATATCGCCCTCGTCGGCAACTTGTTGGGCGTCATCCCCCAGCGCCTCTCGCGCGTTGTGGAGGGCGCCGAAACCTGCTGTTATCTGATCCGCGAGGCGGATCTGGCCCCGATCGGGAATAAAACAGAACGGCATCTGAGTAATTGACTCTTGAGGCAAACTACATTAGAATCCAGGCACTGAGACCTGAGGAGAGGAAAAAATGGCTGAGATTGAACTGGTTAACCCGCAAATCGCAGTTGAGGACGACAGTGTTGTGTTGCTCCCGGCGGCGGCGACCAAGATAAGGTCTTTGCTGGCTGAGCGCAACATGCCCGCCCACGGCTTGCGCGTGTTTGTCGCGGGCGGCGGCTGCTCCGGGATGCAGTACGGGATGGCCATTGAGCCGGCGCCGGGTGAGTTCGACAGCGTCTTCGAGCAGGAAGGTGTGAGGGTGTTTATTGACCCCACTTCGATGATGTACCTCGCCGGCGCCGAGATTGATTACGTGGACAACCTGATGGGCGGCGGCTTCCGCATTGAGAACCCGAACGCCGTCTCGACCTGCGGCTGCGGCCACTCGTTCCGCACCAGCGGCTCGGCGGGCAGCAGCGGAGGCGGCGGCTGCGGCCACTCCTAATCGCCTCGCCTGCTTCGCCGGAAGCCCCTGTCACGCATTCAGGGAACTGAAGGAACTCAAGGAAGTCTCCCGTAGTTCCTTCAGTTCCTTTTATTCCCTCGCCTGTCATGCGCGCCCGCTATTTCACCGTGGACGAAGCCAACGCTTTGCTGCCGACCATCCGGCCGCTCGTGGCCGAGATGCTGCGCGCCCGGCAGAAGATAATCGAGGCCCAGCCGGAACTGTGGCCGGTGCTGGAAAAATCGGTTGGCAACGGCGGCAGCCAGAAGGCCGGGGAGGTGCTGGCGCACTTCGAAAAGATCCAGCGCAACGCCAAAGCGATTGAGGCCCTGGGCGTGCTCATCAAGGACCTCAACGTCGGCCTGCTTGACTTTCTGGCCGAGCGCGATGGGCGCGAGGTGTATCTCTGCTGGCGTTACGACGAACCGCGCGTGGCGCACTGGCACGATTTGGAGGCCGGCTTTGCGGGCAGACAACCGCTGTAGTTTCTTCAACGGATTGCTTCGCGAACGGATTGACCTGAATGCTTGATTTTCTGAAGCCGAAGAAACCGGACTTCGTCGAGAAGAACGGCTCCAAAATTCTCTGGCTCGACCTGGGCGACCTCGGCGATCTGGTGAATCCGGCCGGGCCGCACGAGCAGTGGCAGGATCACGGCCTCGGCCTCCTGCGCACCATTCTGCACCAGAACGGCGTGCTCACCGACATGTTCTCCACGCGCCAGTGCGAGACGTGGGACGAAGTCAGGCAGCATCTCGCCGGGTACGAGATGCTCATCATGAACGTGCGGAGTTACACGTATCCGATGGCCTACCGCTCGGCCAGGCTGTTCAAGGAAGTGAACCCGCGCGGCCTGGTGCTCGCCGGCGGGATGCACGCAACCGTCGCGCTCGACGAGATGGAGTCCGTGCCCGAGTTCGACAAGATTTGCCAGGGGCCGGGCGAGAACATCGTCCTCGAGCTGGTCAAAGACCCGCACGCTTTTCCGCGCGTCGTCCTGGGAACCGGCGCCAAGACGATGGCCGACTGGCCGATGATAGACCGGACGCTGTGGCCGAAACCGGCGAGCAAGAGGTTGGCCAGGAAATTCCATTGGCCGCTCGAACCCGAATGCGGCTGGGGGCCGGCGCCGGTCGCCACAATCCTCACCAGCCGCGTCTGTCCGTGGCAATGTGTGTTCTGCAACGAGAACTCGTACATCCCGAACATGGGCCGCCGCCCGGTGGACCTGGTGATTGACGAGTTGAATTATCTCGACGACCGATACGGCGTCGGCTCGGTCGTCATTCACGACTCGATGTTCTTCCAGAACCCCTCGTGGCTGGAGGAGTGGCTGGAGAAATACCCGCGCCGGGCCAACCAACGCTGGCCCTACTGGGCCGCCGCCCGAGCTGACACGGTGCGCCAGTGGCCGGAACTGTTCGAAGCCATCGTCCGTGAAACCAACTGGAACACGGTTTCCATCGGGTTTGAGTCCGGGAGCGACCGGGTGCTGCGGATCCTCAACAAGGAATGCACCGAAGAGGACAACTACTTCACGATTGATCTGCTGACCCGCATCGGCGACGCCATGGAGCGCGAGGGCAAGCCGGCGCCCGTCTTCTGGTCGAACATCATGCTCGGCATCCCCGGCGAGACGCGCGAGGACGCCTTCAAGACGATGCGGATGGTGAAATACACCAAGCGCATCCTGCCGTCTATCGCCTTCTACGCCCCCTACCCCGGCTCCGTGCTGGGCCACCAACTCATCGCCGAAGGCAAGAGCCTGATGACGAAAGAGAATTACCACCGCTATCCCGACGACGAAAAGGTGAAGGGCGTGGACTATCAGTTCTACCGCGACCTGCTGGCCGGAAAGTACGACGACGAGGTTAACCGCGGGCTGGCGCAGATCCGGCAGGAGCGGAAGAATTACCTGGGCGCGCTGGCAAAAGCATAGTCAGGTAGTCAAGTGGTCAAGTGGTCGGGTAGTCGCTTAGTCTGGCAGCCTCGCACTCGCTACGACGCGCCAGGTGACCAGGCGACCATCCGACCAAGCGACCATCCGACCAGGCGACCAAGCGACCACCCGACCATCCGACTAAGCGACCACCCGACCAATCCATGAGCAGTTTCAGCAACCCTCACTACATGTACCTGTTCGACATGAAGAACGGGAAGAAAAAGCTGGCCTATGGGCAATCGCCTGAGGACGCGCTGGAGATTTTGCGTTACCGGCTGACCGAAGAGGAAATGCGGCAAATCCTCCCCGACCAGTACATCAAAATTTCACAGAGGAAATTGCAGGAGTACGTCCACCGGCTGGGGTGAAAGCGTGTACGCAAACTTGCCCGGCAACCCCGTTCTGCCGCAGTTGCACTGCGGCAAGGCGGGCGTCAGCAGCGCAACTGCTGACAATCTTCGCGCGCGCAAGCCTTGTCCGTGGGAGCGGTTGGCAACTGCGGCTGTCGTGGCTACAAGCCACTCCCACGTCAATCCACTGACCACCTTGTGCCCATCGCCGGCCGGTTCCTTCTCCCATGAAGCTCTCCCCGGCTCAGAAGAAAATTTTGCTCGCCCTGGTCGCCGGCCGCACGCTCAAATCGCATCGCGATGTGGACGGCGGCAAGGTTTTTCAACTACACGCCCTCGACGGCGCGGCCACGACAGTGGAATGGGAGGCCGTGGAACAACTACAGGAGGCCGGGCTGATTGACAGCAACAAGAAATTTCCGGCCGCGACTTACTGGCTGACTGAGAAAGGGAAGACGTTGGTCCAGGGCCTCAGGCAAGCAGGTAGGGGATAGAGAGGATTGGGGGTAGGGAAGCATCATCGCCGCCGCAGCAGGCTCGCGACGCCGCCCAACAAGCCGATAACAAACAGGCTGACGATGATCAGGGCTGGCGGCAGGCCGCCGACTGGTTGGACGCCCTGCGCCGGCAGCAAGGTGGGACGGACGACCGGCGCGGGCGCTGTGAAGGTGGGCAAGCGGGGCGCAGCCAGCGAGGGCGTGGGTGAGCCTTCCGCCAGGGACGCGCCAGGGGTAGGTGTGGGCCGCACAGTCGGCGTCGGCGGGGGGATCACCGTCGGCACGGCGAGCAGGTCCCCCGTCACGCGCACCACATCTTTGTAAACCCAGCCAGTATTGTCCGGCCCGCCGATATAGACGATCTTGAACCAGGTAAACTGGCCGACTTGCGCGATCCCCACAATGGGGGCGCTCTGCCCCTTGATCAGGATGCCCACCTGGTCGTAATTCGTGCCTGGCCCGTTGCGGACATTGACCGGGTCATCCTGGTAAGAAATCACTTGCGGCCCGGTTGGCGGCGTGGGCGTGAGAGTCGGACCTGGCTGAGCCGCGGCCGCCTCGCCCCGCCAGGCAAGCCAGGTCGCCAGCCACAACACGCCAGCCGCCAGACTGGCCCGCGCCGTTCGTTTAATCCACATCTACGCTCGTCGCTCCACTCTCGCCATCGCTCAGGCAATCTGTTTTCGTGTGCACACACAGTTCGTCCGCCGCTGCACTGCTGACAACGGCCTGGCCGCCGTGCAACTGCGGCAGAACGGCGTGGCCTGACAACGTTTGTGCGCACACCTATTTTCCGGCAATTGTACTATACTGGTTATGGTTGACCGTAGACTTAACCAGGAGTGAAAGGTGATGGAACAACAGCGAACGTACCACGGCGACATTGAGCCGGCGGAGATGGCGGCGGCCATCGTCGCCGCTTTCAATCAGGGGAACATGCGCGCGCAGCAGGTCGGCGGGGGCGACAAGGTGATGGTGCAGATTGCCACGCGTCAGGGCGGGAGCGGCGGCCAGGCCGCGCTCTCCATTACGATTCAAAAAGTCGAGGACGGCGTGAGCGTCGCCATGGGCCAGCACGCGTGGCTGGGCGTGGCCGCCTCCCTCGGCCAGACGGCGCTCGCGACGCTGATGAACCCGTGGAACTTGATCAGCCGCCTGGACGACATCGCTCAGGACGTGACTTCGCTGACGCTGATTGACCGGGTGTGGGAGGCGATCGAGAAGTTCGCGCAGGCGGCAAAAGTGACGAAGACCATCTCGGAGCGGCTGCAAACAGTGGCCTGCCCGTTCTGCGGCACGGCCAACAAGGTCGGCGACCCGGACTGCGTCAATTGCGGCGCGCCACTGGGCGAGCACCAGCCCCTTTCCTGTCCTAAGTGCGGGAACGTGATGCCGCCCAAGAGCAAGTTCTGCGCAAACTGCGGCGCGGCGCTGGCCGGCGGATGAAACGGATCGACAGATGAGCTAAGAAAGAAGACACCGGATGTCGGCAGGACACCCGGTGTCTTGTCTCTTCGTCCAGGGGGCTTACGGAGCGCTCAAGGGAGTCTTGGTCGGGCCGGGAGTGCGGGTTGGTATGGGCGTTTTGGACGGGAAGACATCTATGGGCGGGGTGGTGGGAGGCGGAGTGGTCGGAGGCAGGGTGGTCGGAGGCAGGGTAGTCGGCGGCAGGGTGGTGGGAGGCAGGGTGGTCGGAGGTCGAGTTGTGGGAGGCAGGGTAGCAGGAGGTGGATTGTCAGGTTGTGATTTTTCGCGCGGCGCGGTCGTCGGGGTCGGCGCCGGCAGAAGCGTGAGAGGCGTGGGCGTCCACTGAGGCGCGCAAACCGGGCCGCTCGGCACAGCATTCCACTGCTCGGCGGGGATCACCAGGATCTGTCCTGGCGAAAGGCGGTAGGGCGGACGCAGGCCGTTCGCCGCCGCAATTGCCAGAGGCGGCACTCGATAGCCCCGGCCAATGCAAAACAGAGTTTCGCCCGCCCGCACTACATGCCGGCCGATGGCGGAGATGGCGGCCGGGATAGGGACCTGAGGCGCTGGTGAATTGGGCGGCCGGGCGGTGGGCGCGACCGCGGCCAACCCCGGAAAGGGCGATGTGAATTGCGCAGCGCAGACTGGCCCTGGCGGGATGCTTCCCCAGGGCGCCGCCGGAATGAGCAACACCTGTCCCGGTAAGAGTCGATAGGGCCAGCGAAGGCTATTTGCCTCGGCAATCGCGGCCGGCAGCACGCCATAGGCCCGCCCGAGGCAGAACAGCGTATCGCCTTTCTGCACCAGATGCTGGCCGAGGACGACGACAACCCGAGTCGGGGCAGCGGCCTGCTCGGCAACGCCTCGCGCCGG
>DAOTXG010000307.1:0-3376 GCA_034435515.1 Anaerolineales bacterium | reverse complement strand
CGAAAGGGATGGATTATTTTGTATATCAGAAAGGCCTCTGGGGTGAGGTGCCTCCCTTCATTGTAGGACGGCCCTACCCGGACAACTGGCATATTTACCGAGCGCGGCAACTGGGTGTGCCGGTTATTGACGGGACAGAGTGCGTCCTAGCGGTGCACCAAAGCCACGCTGTCGACGGGCGCGGACATACCCCGCATGAAATCGCATGGAACCGCAAACTGGCGAGTGTAGGAATATCTTTTAATACCGATGATGTAACCCATGTTTTAACCCCGACAGGGATCCGGCCGCCCCTGCGCTCTTGGCGCACTGTAATGCGTTCTGTTGATTCAGCTCTTCTAATAAAGTCGCCACGCCTGTATCGGATGCTTTCACTGGCTGATTTTCGGCGTTGTGGATTGTTTCGTTACATAATGCTGGCGCCTTGGCGCGTGAGCATTCGGGCTATGAAGGTTATCTTGAAGAAGTTTGCTACGTATTCGCAATGAATACATCAGTTTCTGCCGTTAATCAGAGTGATCGGAAAACGCTTCGGCCCTTCTTTTTCCCAGCGACTCTAGGCGCTTTAGTAGCGGCTTGGTTTTTCCATGCTGAAGCCAGTGTTTTGGGGCTGGCGATTCTTCTATTCCTTGTCTCCTTGTTACCCCTTATCTTCAGGCAGAGGGAAACAGACTGGCTCGAGATGATTTATTGCTATACCGCTTTGTATGGGGTCCACTTCGGGTTACGCACCATCTTTCTGCTTTATGGAGAGGTAGCCCCGTATATAAGTCTCCCCCGCATAGATACGGAGAGTCCTTACGCAGCCGAAGGCTTGGTAGTTGCCATAGTTGGTCTCGTAACTTTCCTGTGGGGATATTGCGGCGGCGTTGGAGATCGCATCGCGCAGAGGCTGCCGGTGGTGATGACATCGAGAATTTCGAAGCCGTCGGTTTTGACGGGAATGATCGTCATTTTTGTTATATCGCTCATCGGGAGGCTTTATCTTTTGGCGACCGGTAAAATCCTGGCCTATGACGCAACAAGATTCACCACCGAACCATGGGAGAATTTCTTAGGATATGCCTCGACCTTTGGCATGGTTGCTTTTGCGCTCGCTATCGCTTACCAACTAAGAAACCGCAAGAGATTGTGGCTTTTCTGGGCGTTGATTTTCCCGTCAGAGTTTTTTTTCTGGTTCCTGAGGGGTTCCAGGACCAGCCTCCTGTTTGCGCCGCTTACGTTTATAATCCTCTACCATTATTTAATAAGGCCCCTGGGGGCGCGCAAAATATTTCTCTCGTTTGGAGGCCTATTTTTAGGCCTGATGATCATGTACCCAATCCATACTGCTTATCGCAACGTTACTCATTTCGGTGACGTTCAATTGTCGTCCCTAGGCGGAGACCTGGAAAGACAATTTAGTGCGATACAACAGGAAAGGCAGAATACGCCGAAAGACGAGGGAGGTTCCCTTCTTGCCTCGCAGATGATTATCGAGAAATTCCCCGTGCTCGAGGGCCTTGCACTCACGATAAGCTTTACGGAACACTGGGGTTACGTTTGGGGACAGACACTCGTAATGGTGCCTGCGTTATGGATCCCTCAAGTGTTGTGGCCATCGAAGAACGAGTTTTTGCATGAAGCGAACGTCTTGACAGGGACAATTTTGTTTGAGAGGGCAGAACCGGGATATGGTCTAAGCTTAGGCCAGGTGAGTGAGTTTTATCTCAACTTCGGCATTGCGGGCGTGGCTGCGGGTATGTTTGCAATCGGTGTGTTGTTAAGGGGATTCTACTTCTATTGTCGCAGAGACGCGCTCGGCGACTTCGGGCCGGTCATTTACGCCGTACTGTGGCCGCACCTAGTGCTTTCTCATGCAGTACCGCTATTTATGACCTTCGGTGATGGTATAAGGATGATTGTTTTGATTCTTTTCGCGCTGTTTCTTATGCGCGTAATATCGCTGACGCGCAGGCTGCCAGCAGACCAATGTGGGCTGAACGCTGAGCCTCATTTTGTACCGCAGGTCGAGGTATATGGTGCAAAGCGAGTCCAAGGGACAACGCCGTGAAACAAAGGTTGACCTAAATCAAGACAGCTTTTAACAGCCTGCCTCTCATCGATGGATTATTGGAAACCTCGATCCTTCCCAGACGCTTCTAATCAGTCAAGAACCGACCCCTTCGATTTAGGACAGAGGCATAGGTGAACGGAACCGTTCTCGTAACCGGTGCTGCCGGTTATATCGGCTCGATTCTCTGTGAACACCTATTGGGCGCTGGCTACCGCGTGATGGCGATAGACAACTTACTCTACGGCCAGCACAGCCTGTTTCATCTCTGTGCTAATCCGCAATTCGAATTTGAGTTCGGCGATGTGCGGGATGAGCAGCTGCTTTGTCGTCTGATCAAGAAAGCAGATATGGTAATTCCTCTTGCAGCAATCGTAGGGATGCAAGCGTGTGATCGCGATCCCTGGCTCGCGCGTTCCGTCAATCTGGAAGCAGTCTGTTTACTCAATCGCCGACGCTGCCAAAGTCAATTGCTGGTCTATCCTACTACCAACAGCGGCTACGGAACAAGGTCCGGCGACGTCTATTGCACGGAAGATACACCGCTGCAACCGATCTCTTGGTACGGCCAGACCAAGGCGCAGGCTGAATCAGAACTGCTGGATACACCCAACGTTATCAGTCTGCGTCTGGCCACAGTGTTTGGCATGTCTCCCCGGATGCGGCTGGACTTGTTGGTCAATCACTTCGTCTATGCGGCGTTCACGGACGGCTACATCGTCATCTTTGAGAAGGACTTTAAACGCAATTACATCCACATTCGCGACGTCGCTGACTGTTTCATCCACTGCATTCAAAATGCCGAGCGGATGATAGGCCGGGCTTACAACGCGGGTCTGGACTCGGCCAATCTGTCCAAGAAAGAACTGGCCCTGAAAATCAAGGAATACGCACCCAACTTTTACATTCACTTCTCTGAAGTAGGAAGCGATCCGGATAAGCGCAATTACATCGTTTCCAACCAAAGATTGCGGGAGGCGGGCTTTGAGGCGCGCCGCTCGCTGGATGACGGGATCCGAGAATTACTGAAGGGCTATCGAATGATGGGACGGGCCCTGTTCAAGAACGTCTGATGGCGCAGCATGGCGCGGACCAGGACCGTTAGGTTGCACGGCTATTAATTATGCAAAGTTCAGCAAAAGCGACGTCCGTTATTCTGGCAGGTGGCCTGGGGACTCGAATGCGTCCCGTAGTTGCGCATCAGCCGAAAGTGTTGGCCCAAATTGGAGGACGGCCATTCTTAGAGCACCTGTTCGATCAGTTAGCTGCGGTTGGTATCAGATACGTGGTGTTATGCATAGGCCATCTGGGCGAGCAGGTACG
>DAOTXG010000306.1:0-11520 GCA_034435515.1 Anaerolineales bacterium | reverse complement strand
CTTCCTCGGGGGCGGTCAGCAGGGGCACGCGGCCAATTTCCTTCAGGTACAGGCCGATGGTATCGTCGGCGTCAATCGCCGAGAGATACGCCTCCTCGTCCTGGAAGTCGCGGTAGGACTCGCTCTCCATCTCGTGCTCGGCCTCGTCCATCTCGTCTTCCGAAGGCTCTTCGGCGTCCACTGTGTCCACGACTTCGATCCCGGCGGCGAGCAGGGCTGCGTGGGCCTCGTCCAGCTGGTCAATATCCCGCTCGGCTTCGGGAAAGAAGCGCAGGATATCGTCGTAGGTGACGAAATTCTTCTGTTTGCCCAGCTCGACCAGCTGCTGGATGGCCGGGTGCTCCTCGTCCGGGGCAAGGTCTTCCGGCGCGGGCAGCACCGGGGCCTTGATTTCCTCGTCAGGGAGCAGGTCGGCCTGGCGCGCCTGGGTCTTGCGCGGTCGGGCAGTTACCGCCGGTCTGGGCGTTTTGAGGGTGGCCTTTTTAGTTTTGGCCGGTTTGGAAGTTTTACTCGTCGTCATTGTACTTCTGAGAATAGAACAAATATTGCCAGAAAGCAATACCTTATTTCGACTAACAATATGTTAACCTGACGCCCAATCCTGGAGCGCAGGGCCTCCCGGCGGCAGGTCAGTCACCCAAAAAAACAGCATAAAACAGGCCGGTTTATGGGGTGGGGGTCGGCGCGGCCACGGTTGAAGTGATGGCCCCGGCCGGGGTAGGTGTCGGGACGAAATAAGGCGGGTTGTCGAGCAGTCCTACCAGGCTATCCACGCTGCCGCTGTTTACGACCAGAACATCTGTCTCACCCTCTCGCAAAACGTAGTACCCCGTGCCAGTTGGAGTTTTATCGCCCACCGCGGCCTTGAGTTGGGAGCCATCGGCCAACTTCACCCCAATAGTATATGTCGGACTCAACACGCCAAACGGTGAGAGATCGGCGGACTTGGTTATGATTGTGCTAACCGACAGGTTAGCCAGCTGCCCGACCTTGCTCGAAATCTGGGACTCGTCGGCGCGGCGCGCTTCGGGCGCGGTGACCATCCAGACGCCCTGCGCGTCTTTGGCAACCGTGACATTCCGATTTTTAGGCAGGTCTGTTATCCCAAACTCGGCGACCTGATCGCTGGTGAAGCTCCACACCGGGCCGGGGCGCGGCGAGACGGTCGGTGTGGCGTTCGCCGCCGCCTCGTCTCTCGGCCTCTGGACGAGCAGGACGTACAGCAGCAGTAACCCGAAGGCCATAACCAATACAATCGTCGTGTTGCGATTCATAAGTTCCCAAAGTTCCCTCAGTTCCCATAGTTCCTTGAGTCACCATTTATCAGGAACTCAAGGAACTCAGGGAACTCAAGGAACTTGAAACCCCTAAACGTGCCTGCGCCGCCGGATGAACCACACCACCCCGCCCAGCGCCACGACGGCGAGCGGCATGACGATCACCGTGATCAGGAAGATCAGGTTGGCCGTCAGCGCGCTCGTCAACGTGACCGTGCGGGTGGTCGGAATCTTGGGGTTGACGTTGATCAGGCTCTCCTCAGTCGTCGCCCAGCTCAGGCTGTTGAGGAGCAGTTGAGCGTTCGCGCCCTGGTCGGCGGCGTCGTTGCCCGCAAAATCCGAGTCGCCAAAGACCACCAGCCGCGATTTCGTCTGGGTGTTCTCGACGGCGACGGCGATGTTCAGCGGGCCGGCATTGTCCCCTTCGCCCAGCGCCGGGCCGGTCTGGAGGCTTTCGACGTCCGTCTCACCCCAGGCCCGCTCGTCGGTCTTGACCAGCGGCGTATAGGTAATCCCCGGCATCGTCTCGCTCGTCCCCATCACCGCCACGCTCCGCGCCACCGGGAACACCGTGGCGATCCGCTGCAGTTTGTTGGTGATCGGGCTGGACTCGTAATCGTTGTTGAGCGGGAAGAACGGCTGACCCGGAAAGCTGTTGTACAGGTCTACGATCACGTCGCGCCGGACGTCAATCCCCCACGCCGACTGCAGATAATCCGCCAGCGGGTCCGGCTCGTCGGCCTGGGCCTGAGTCTGCACGGGCGGGTCGAGCAAGACGATCAGCCCGGTGTTCGGCGTCGAGCGCAGGTGAGCCTCCAGGGCCTGCACCTCGCCCGCCGTGACCGGCTTGAGCGGCCCGGCGATCACCACGGCCCGCGCGTCGGCGGGGACGGTAGTCGTCACCTGCAGGTTCAGCGGCTGCACGTCGTAGTTCTGCTTCTTGAGCAAATCGGCGACCTTGGAGAGGCCGGCATTGTCGGACGCCGCGATGTCCCGTTCGCCGTGCGTCGTCAGGAAGTAGACGACGCGCGAGGTGGGGTGCGCGAAGCGGATGAGCGCGCCCGTGATTTCCTGTTCAGTGGCGAAGCTGATCTCTTCCTTCAGATCGCCCATCGTGAGAATCAGCGTGCCGTCGCGCGTAATGCCGTATTGCCGGGCCAGCCCCGGGTCGCCGAGCGGGTCGTGAAACTCGTAGGTCAGCTTGCCCGGCGCGGCGGCCTTGTAGCGGTCCAGCAGTTTCCGGGTCTGCTCCTCGGAACTGGCGAAGTTGGCCGAATAAAACCCGATGGCCGTGACCGGCTGGGGCGCCTGCTGGATGGCCTCCATCGTCTCCGGGGCCAGGGTGTTCGTCTGGTCTTCGGTCAGATCCCACTGCTGCGGATTCTGATAGGCGATGTAGTTCGCCAGCACGACAATCCCGGCAAAGGCCAGCGTCATCACCAGCACGTTGCCGCCATAGCGCGCCTGCCGCCCGGACAGCCAGGCCTGTACCGCGCCGGGGTTCAGCAGCATCGCCAGCGCAAAGCCGAGCGCGGCCACCGCCAGGCTGCTCTGCACGGCCGCGTCGAACTGGCGCTGATAAAGATAAATGAAGGCGGCGGCCAGCAGGCCCAGCAAACCGAGCGCCAGGCCAATGGGAGCGAGCCGCCTCAGGCGTGCGTCGTTCATCAGCGCCACCTCCGCGATTCCACCACGCGGGTGGCCAGAAACAGGAACAGGGCGATCACCGAAGTGAAATAGACGATATCGGTCAGGTGGGCCACGCCGTTGTAAAAGTTGTTGTAGAAGTGGCCGGAGAAGTCAATGTAATTGAAGACCGCCGCCGCCGCGCCATCCTCGTTCTGGAACGGCAGGCCGATCAGCCAGAGAAAGCCAATCAGCAGCGCCAGCGTCGTGAAGAAGGCTGCGATCTGGTTGGCAAACAGCGTCGAGGCGAACACCCCCACGGCCAGCATGGAGCCGATCATGAACAGCAGGCCGACGTAGGCGATCAAAATCGCGCTGCGGTCCAGCCCCGGCGACGTGTAGTTGTTCAAGATCAGCGCATACAGGCCGGTGGCGAAGACAATCACCGCCATGAAGCCGAAGGCCGCCAGCCACTTCCCGGTCACCAGTTCCCATTCGCGGACCGGGGCGGTGAGCAGCAATTCCAGCGTGCCGGTGCGCTGTTCCTCGGACATCAGGCGCATGGTGATCCCCGGGCTGAGGAAGAGCATGAGCGTGACGAACGGGCTGAGCACCCACTGCACGAAATTCGGCGACCCGCCGCCGAACCCGCCGCCCAGGGCCGACTGCACCAGATTGGCGTAGAAGATCAGGCCCAGGATGCCCAGAAAGGCAAACGCCACCGCATAGGCGACGGGCGAGACAAAATACATGTTGAATTCGCGCTTGGCGATGGTCCAGACATTTCGCATAAACAACCTCACGTATTGCGTATTGCGTATTCCGTTTCTACGCAATATTGCGGACGGCCTTCAGGCCAGTCCCTTTGGGACGGAATACGCAATACGGCTCCTATTCCTCTTTGCCTTCCCCGGAGTCCTCTTCCTTCGTCAACTGGATGAAGATTTCCTCGAGGCTCACCCGATCACGGCTGAGTTCGAGCAGACTCCAGTTGCCGTTCACGACCGCGCGGGCGATGGCCGGGCGGGCGTCCTGGCCGGGCGCGCCCTCGATGTCGAACTCGCCGTCGGTCACCGCCCGGACATCCATCACACCTGGGACGCCGCGCAGAGAGTCCAACAGCCCGGTCCCGTCGCCCTCCACCTTCAGGTGGATGCGCCGGCCGCCGGCAATCTGCGCGCTCAGGCGTTCGGGCGTATCTTCGGCGACGATCTGGCCGCCGTTGAGGATGATGACGCGGTCGCACAACTCCTGCGCGTGCGCCAGGATGTGCGTCGAGAGCATCAGCGTATGCTCCTGGCCGATCTCGCGGAACAGCTTTTTGACCTCGACCTGTTCCTGCGGGTCAAAGCCGTCCATCGGCTCGTCCATGATGAGCACGTCGGGCTTGTGCAGCAGCGCCTGCGCCAGGCCCACGCGCTGGCGCAGGCCCTTGGAGAGGTTGCCGATGAACGACTCGGCCCGGTCCTCGATGCGGACAATCTCCATCACCTCGTCCACGCGGTCCTCGCGGCCCGGAATCTGGCGCAGTTCGGCCATAAAGTCCAGATACTGCACCACGGTCATCTCCGGGTACAGCGGCACGTTCTCGGGCAAATAGCCGACGCGCTTGCGGACGTCGAGCGATTCGGTGAGCACGTCGAACCCGGCGACCACGGCCTTCCCTTCAGAGGGCGGCATGAAGCCGGTGAGGATGCGCATGGTTGTGGTCTTGCCCGCCCCGTTCGGGCCGAGGAGACCCACGATTTCGCCCTTGTCGGCGTGGAACGTCAGGCCGCGGATGGCCGTACGCTCCCCATAATGTTTGGTGAGACCTTCAACGTGGATCATGCGACCTACCTCGCGGGTAAGAAAAGGGATAGGGAAAACATGAAAAGGCGAACAAAAAGCACTCAGTGCAGTCAGCCAGCACCTCGTGCTCCGAGTGATATACACCCCACACCCCCAGGCGGGGGCCGCTGGAAACACTATACAACGGGAGAGGAGGGCAAGTCAAGTTTTACTCATTTTTCTCTAATCCTCGCCCCCTCCCCCAAGGGGGCATTGTATTGCCAGTAGTATAATGAAGACATTCTCCTGAGGTGAGCGATGCCATCCCCCTTCCCCGGCATGGACCCGTATATCGAGGAGGCCCGCCTGTGGGGCGATTTCCATAGCGACCTGGCCGGCGAAATCCGGGCCGCGCTGAACGCGCAGATCCGCCCGCGCTACGTGGCGCGCACGATTGAGTACATTACCTACGACCTCATCGAGATCGAAGAAAGGGCCGCCGCTTACCCGGACGTGAGCGTCTGGCAGCAACAGCGCGCGGTCCAGGAAGCGGCGGGCGCGGCGCCAGCCGTGACGCCCGCCCCTGTCGAGAGTCTGGTGGAGTTGGAGGTCCCAGTGCGGCTGCATTCCGTCCAGGTGCGCCTGGTAGAAACCCAGCAGTTAGTGACGGCAATTGAAATCCTCTCGCCGGTGAACAAAAACCCGTCTCACAAGGCGCACGCCAAATACCAGCGCAAGCGCCAGGAACTGCTCCAATCGGACGCCCATTTCATGGAATTGGACCTGTTGCGCGGCGGGACGCGCTCACCCCTCAAGCGCCCTGTGCCGCAGGCCGCCTACTACGTCACGTTGAGCCGCGTCGAAGAACGCCCGCGCGTCAAAGTCTGGCCGATTCAAATCCACGACCCGCTGCCAGTTTTGCCCGTGCCGCTGCGCCACCCCGACCCGGACGCGACCCTGGATTTAGGCGCGTTGGCCGCCTCTGTCTACGAGCGCGGCGGGTACGAAGATATTCTCGATTATTCTCGGCCCCCGCCGTCCCCTAAACTGTCCGAGGCCGAGGCCGAATGGCTGGATCGGCATCTGCGCGCACAAAGTAAGCGGTGACATTTTTAGTTTGACACTTCTCTAACCTATAGGTAGAATGCGCCCTCACGCCCCCAAAAAGGGGGCAATTTTGCGCCTCCTCACGGCTAAATTCCAACCTTATCTGGAGCACCTCACATGCAAGGTCTGACCGATTTTGAACAGTACGCCATTTATTCTGTCCTGGGCGTTGCTCTCCTGGGCCTCGCCTACGCCTGGTTCCTGCGCTCGCAGATTTTGCGCGAGGACAAGGGCACCCAGAAGATGCAGGAAGTCTGGAGCGCCATCCGCGACGGCGCCGACGCCTACCTGCGGCGGCAGCTGAGCTCCATCCTGCCCTTCGTCGGCGTTCTCACTATCGCGCTCTTCTTCTCGGTTTACATCGTGCCCCCCTCCCCCGAGGCGCTGGAGCGCTTTGAGGGGATGAACGAGGGCAGCGTCCGCCTGATCATCGGCCTGGCGCGCGCGATTGCGTTTGTGATGGGCGCCGGCTTCTCGCTCACCGTCGGACAGATCGGGATGCGCATGGCGGTGGAGGGCAACGTCCGCGTGGCCGCCGCCTCCAAGCGGTCCTTCGGCGACGCGCTCCGCATCGCCTACCGCGCCGGGACGATCACCGGCATGTTGACGGACGGCCTGGGCCTGTTCGGCGGGACGATTATCTTCATCCTCCTCGGCATCGCCGCGCCGGACGCGCTGCTGGGCTTCGGCTTTGGCGGCACGCTGCTGGCGCTGTTCATGCGCGTGGGCGGCGGCATCTACACCAAGGCCGCCGACGTGGGCGCGGACCTGGTGGGCAAGGTGGAAGCCGGCATCCCCGAGGACGACCCGCGCAACCCGGCCGTCGTCGCCGACCTGGTGGGCGACAACGTGGGCGACTGCGCCGGGATGGCCGCCGACATCTTCGAGTCTTACGAAGTCACCATCGTCTCCGGCCTGATCCTCGGCCTGGCGCTCTGGCACATCACCGGGCAGCTGGAATGGATCATCTACCCGCTCATCGTGCGCGGCATCGGCGTGCTGTCCTCGATCATCGGAACGTACGTGGTGCGCGGCGGCCCTGGCAAGAGCGGAGACGCTCTGGCGGCCATCTTCCGGGGCTTTCTGTCCTCCGCCGCGATCTCGGCGGTGCTGTTCTTCGCCGCGGGCTTCTTCTATCTGAACACGCCCGAAATAGCGCCGTGGGGCGGCTGGTGGCGCACGCCGCTGGCCGTGGCCGCCGGGGTGCTGCTCGCCATCCTGATTGACCGCCTCACCGAGTATTTCACCGGAACGCATAATTCACCCGTCAAAGAAATCAAGAAGGGCGCGGACACCGGCCCGGCGACCCTCATCCTGCAGGGCATTGCGGTCGGGTACGAGTCGTCCGTGTGGGCAGTCATCGTCATCGCGCTTACCATCGTCGCCTCGATCTTCATCTTTGGCACCATCCCCGGCCTGAGCGCAAGCGAGCGGGTGTCGTTCATCCTCTACGGCGTGGCGATGACGGGCATCGGCATGCTCACGCTCACGGGCAACAACGTGGCGATGGACTCCTTCGGCCCCATCGCCGACAACGCGAACGGCATCGGCGAGATGTCGTGGTCCGGCATGGAGGACAAAGAGACCAGGGACGCCCAGCAGATCATGGCCGACCTGGACGCCGTGGGCAACACGACCAAAGCCATCACCAAGGGCGTCGCCATCGGCTCGGCGGTGATCGCGGCGGTGTCGCTCTTCGGCTCGTTCCTCGTGGACGTGAGCCGCGCGCAGTCCACGCTCGGCGTGCCCGTGAACGAGCAGATTCAGGCCGTCGGCATCCGCGTGGACATCCCGCAGGTGTTCGTGGGGATGCTCGTCGGCGGCGCGCTGCCGTGGCTGTTCTCGTCGTTCGCCATCCAGGCCGTCAGCCGCGCCTCGGCCCTCATCGTGCAGGAAGCCCGCCGCCAGTTCCGCCTGGGCGTGCTGGAGGGCAAGGTGCCGCCGGACTACCGGCAGGCCGTGGCCATCTCCACCAGCGCGGCGCAGAAGGAACTCGTCTCGCTGGCCTTGCTCGGCATCGTCACCCCGATTGTCGTTGGCCTGATGCTGCAGGTGGAAGCGCTGGGCGGCTTCCTGGCGGGCATTATCCTCTCCGGCCAACTGCTCGCCGTGTTCATGAATAACGCGGGCGGCGCGTGGGACAACGCGAAGAAGATGATCGAAGACGAGCCGAGGAAGCCGGCCGAGAACCTGGGCAAAGGCTCCGAGCGCCACAAGGCGGGCGTGGTGGGCGACACCGTGGGCGACCCGATGAAGGACACGGCCGGCCCCGCGCTCAACCCGATGATCAAGGTGGTGAACCTGGTCTCGGTCATCATCGCGCCCATCGTCGTGCAGTACGCGGGCGCTACAGGCGGCGCGCAGATTGCCGTGTGGGCCGTGGCGCTCATCCTGCTGGGCGTGCTGGGCTGGGCCATCCTGCGCAGCAAGGCGCCGACGCCGGAGTTGAAGCAGCAGGTTGGGTGAGAGATCAGAGAATTAGAGAATTGGAGATTGGAGTGAACTGCCCGTTGGCGAGAGGCCAGCGGGCAGTTTTTGTTTACACCGATGATTTAGATCCGTCAACCTGATTTTGATGGATGCGTAGTAACCGCTTCGCGTTAGTCGTTCGCCAGCCGCAAACGACTGACGCGAAGCGGTCACTACGAACCCCTCCGTTTCAACTTGACGGACTACTCGCCCCCAGTTGCGGTTTGGTCACGCGCCGCCAGCCAGGCCTGCACTCGCTCATGCGCCCAGTTGGCGTCGGCGGGGCGCAGGCGCGGCGGGGAGGGCGGGCCGGCGTAGTCTATCGCCTCGGCATAATGCCCGCGCGCATAGACTGTCTCAAACACAGCCTGCAAGTTCAGCGGCACGTCTTCAAACGGCGGGCGCAGAGGGACAGCGATGGTGGGCATTCGGTCACGTACGTCGAAAAGCCAGCCCTCAAACGGGGGCGGCTGGCCGCCGCGTTTGAGAAGGGCGTAATAGTCACTCTTACCTTCCAACTCTTCCGCGCGCTCACCGGCCCGCAACAGGTCAATCTCGATCCAGTGCACTTTGGAGCCCATGACCGTCCCACGCTTGCGGAGAAACGCTTCCCGCCCTTCTGTTCCGGCGGCCTTGTTGAAGGGCGAAAGTATCTCGATCGTCGTCACCACTTCCCGATTGCGCGCGTCACGGATCTCAATGTAACGCTCACGAATTTCCAGATCATACAGTGGCTCGATGAGCGTTGGCGTGGTTACCGATCCGACCATCGCCGCCGGTTCGCGGGGATTACGCCCCGTCATAATATAAATGTCAGGCGCAATGAGTCGCCGCCCCTCCGGGTCATCTGGCGTTACAATATGAACACGCGTCTCAATGTCCACCAGAAAATGCGGCGAGACAATGTCCGCCAGCAAATCGCTGATGGTCGTAATCAATCGAGTATGCAAGCCGCCCCACAGAGTCGGCTCTTCCAGATACGGGTCCATCCCCGGAAAAGGCGAAGGCATAGGCAACCTCCACGTGTCTGCGGATATTGTAGCACGAAGCGGACGGCCCGCGCGGACGCGGACTCAGAGACCGGACGGGTCTGGGAGACCCGTCCGGTCTAGGCATTTGTAGACGCCAGGTCGTGTGCGCGGTTGTCAGGGGAGTGGCGTGGGAGCGGCTTGCAGCCCCCTTAAGGGGATCTTCGACCGCGACAGTCGCGGTTGTCCGCTTCGCGCCGCTCCCACTGACAAGGTTGGCGTGCGCACGCCAGGGCTTTCCCTTCTTGCCTTTCACCGCATGGGTGATAGAATGGCAGCACTCGTGGAGGCGCAAGGATGGAACAGCCTGGGGACATCAATATTACAGGCGGAAGCGGCGATATGGCCCTCGGCGGCGATGTGGTCAAGCGCGACAAGATCACGACGACCAACATCACCTTCGAAGCCGCCACGCCTCCCGCCTTCAGCCTCCACCAACTCCCCCCGCCTCCGCGCGACTTCACGGGCCGCGAAGCCGAACTCAAAGAACTGCTGGCCGCCGTCGAAACAGGCGGCGCGACTATTTCCGGCCTGCACGGCCTGGGCGGCATCGGCAAAACTGCGCTCGCGCTGAAACTCGCCGAACAACTCACGCTGAAATACCCGGATGCTCAGTTCTACCTCGACCTGAAAGGCGTGAGCGACAGGCCGCTCACGCCTGCCGACGCGATTGCGCACGTCATCCGCGCCTACCACCCCGACAGCAAACTGCCCGACGACAAGAGCCAACTGCGCGGCTTGTATCAATCCGTCCTGCATGGCAAACGCGTGCTGCTGCTGATGGACAACGCGAAAGACGCTGCGCAGGTCGAACCCCTCCTGCCCCCGGCCGCCTGCTGCCTGCTCGTCACCTCGCGCCAGCATTTTCACCTGCCCGGCCTGTTCGCGAAAGACCTGGAGCAGCTGCCGCCGGGGGATGCGGTGAAGTTACTGACGACGATTGCTCCGAGGCTGGGGAGCGGGGGCGCGGGGGCGCAGGGGAATGAAGCGGGCGAGATTGCTAAACTCTGCGGCTACCTGCCGCTCGCCCTTCGCCTGGCCGCGAGTGCACTGGCCGAACGCCTTGACCTTAGCCCGGCAGACCTCATCCGCCGCCTGCAAGACGCGCAGACGCGCCTCAAACTCACGGGCGTGGACGCCTCCCTGCGACTCAGTTCTGACCTGCTCACACCCGAACTCCAAAACCTCTGGCGCGCGCTCGCCGTCTTCCCCGACACCTTCGACCGCCCCGCCGCCGCCGCAGTGTGGGCGCTGGAAGACGCGGACAAAGCGCAGGATGCGTTGAGTGAGTTAGTGAGGTTTAGTTTGCTAGAGTACGCCCCTCACCCCGCCCCTCTCCCCGACGGGGAGAGGGAGAGTCTCCCCTCCCCCAGCGGGGCGGTCGGAGACCGGGCCGGGGGTGAGGGAGAGCTTCCAGGCCGCTACCACCTCCACGACCTCGCCCGCCTCTTCGCCGCCTCCCGCCTCCCCGACCCCGAACGCGCCGAAGCGCAACAACGCCACGCCGCGCATTACGAAACAGTGCTCCGCGCTGCCGACGAACTCTATCTCAAAGGCGGCGGCTCAATCACGTATGGGCTGGCTTTATTTGCCCTGGAGTGGACCAACATTCAAGCCGGTCAGGCATGGGCGGCAGAGAACGCGGAGACAGAGGAAACAGCAGCGCAGTTGTGCAACACATATCCAGATGCAGGAGCGTACGTGCTTGACCTGCGCCAGCACCCACGCGAGAAAATTCGCTGGCTAGAGTCCGCGCTGTCCGCCGCCCGGCATCTAAAACATCGCGAGGCTGAAGGTGTGCATGTGGGCAACCTGGGCCTGGCCTACGCGGCTTTGGGCGACGCCCGCCGCGCCATCGAGTTCCATGAACAGCACCTTGCCATCGCCCGCGAGATCGGCGACCGCCGCGGCGAAGGCAATGCCCTCGGCAACCTCGGCCTGGCCTACGCGGCTTTGGGCGACGCCCGCCGCGCCATCGAGTTCTACGAACAGCATCTCGCCATCGCCCGCGAGATCGGCGACCGCCGCGGCGAAGGCAACGCGCTGGGCAACCTGGGCAGCGCCTACTACTCTTTGGGCGACGCCCGCCGCGCCATCGAGTTCTATGAACAGGCGCTCGTCATTGACCGCGAGATCGGCGACCGCCGCGGCGAAGGAGCAGACCTGGGCAACCTGGGCCTGACCTACGCGGCTTTGGGCGACGCCCGCCGCGCCATCGAGTTCCATGAACAGCACCTTGCCAT
>DAOTXG010000305.1:0-3905 GCA_034435515.1 Anaerolineales bacterium | reverse complement strand
ACGTCCAGCCCGGCTGCGCCCAGCCCGCCGGAACGCAGAGCGGTGTAGAGCGCCGCCTCATCTACGATTGGCCCGCGCCCGACGTTGACCAGGATCGCCTGGGGCGGGAGCAGGGCGAGTTCCTCTGCGCCGATCAGGCCGCGCGTCTCAGGCGTGAGGGGCAGAGTGATGATGAGCGCGTCCGCCTGCGGCAGCAGCCGCCGAAGGTCGCCCGGCGGGTGAATTTCGGCGGCGACTTCCGGCGGCCCGCTCAACGCCGGGTTACGCCGGACGGCCAGCACCTTCATATCCAGCGCCTGGCACGCGCGCGCCACGCGCTGGCCGATCGCCCCGTAGCCGAGGATCAACGCCGTCTTGCCATCCAGCTGAGCGGCTTGCGAGGGCAGATAACGAGGAGACCAGTCGTTGCGGCGAAGCGCCTGGTCAAGAGGCACTAACCGTTTGACTGCCGCCAGCAGAAGCGCCACCGCCACCTCGGCCGTGGGCGCGGCGTTGTGATGCAGGTTATGCACTGTGACGTGAGGATAGCCAGCCATGAGGTCGCGCGTGCTCTCGGGGACGCCGGCCCAGGGGATGATGAGCAGGCGCAGGTTCGGGCTGGCCGCGACCTGTGCCTGGTCTGGTCGACCAGCGACGAGGACATCATAACGGGCCGGATGGGGCAGGTCCGGCCCCTGGGTGATTTGCGTCTCTGGCGGCAGGCGCACTTGAAGATCGTCCAATTCACCCGGCTTCAGGGCTTCGTCAAAATGGATGCGGAGGGGCATGGAGAACACGGAATACGCAATACGCAACACGTATTACGTATTGCGTATTGCGTAAGTCAAAATGAAATGCGATTTAGGCAAACAGGGGTTGATACGCCGCTGCGCCCTCGGCGATGAGCGTTTCCTGCTGCTCTTTGCTCATCGGCGTGAAATGCTCGCACGCCTCCAACACCATCGGCAATAATCCCATATCGCCGAGGGTGCAAATGCCGGTTACATCCTGCGACAGCACAAAGTTCACCGCCGTCTGGATGTGCGCCGCGTCGTCGAAGGGCCGATACCACGTCCCGTACTGCTTGGGCAGGTCGCCCCACGGGCTTTGGGTGATGGACTTGATGATCATCGTCCCCACGTCTCGCGCGCGGCACTGGCGCAGTAATTCCTCCGTGTTACGGCGATAGACCGGGTTGGCGTACTGCACGAAGTTGATCGGGAACAGCACCGAATCGAAGTCGAAGCGGCGCAGGGCTTCGAGGAAGACGGCCGGCGAGTCCACGCCGTGGCCGGTGATGCCGATGTATTTCGTCAAGCCGGCCTCGCGGGCCTCGATCATCGCTTCCAACGCGCCGCCCGGCCCCGTCGCCGCGTCCAACTCTTCCATGTTCGTCACCGCATGGATCTGATACAGGTCGAACGAGTCTACGCGCAGGCGCTCCAGCGAGCGGCGCAGCTCGGCGTTGGCCCCGGCTTTCGTGCGCTCCATCGTCTTGCAGCCGAGGAAGAAACGCCCGCGCTCTTTTTCCAGGATCGGGCCGAGGCGCTCCTCGGCCACGCCGTAGGAGGGCGCGACGTCAATGTGATTGACCCCGGCGGCGATCACTTTCTCCATCGTCGCCTCCGCTTCGGCTTGTGTCGCCTGCCAGAGGGCGGCGGCGCCGAAGATGGCGACGGTGCTCAGGTGGCCGGTGCGGCCAAAACGACGCTTTTCCATTTTCGTCTCCTTTTCGCGTCAGTCGTTTGCTTGCTTGCGCCAGCGACTAAAGTCGCTGATACGAGTCCATCTTGATCAACTGGACGGTCTACTCGCCGCTCATTTCCAGTTTCAGCCAGTAGAACTGGTAAGGTCGCAGAACTAGCGTAAACGGTTGCTCGGCGGCGAACGCCAGTTGATCTCCTGTCAACAGGTCACGCAGACGGCCGCCCGGCCTATGGCCGAGGGTGAGAAGGGTAGATTGTGTCTGCGGCGAGAGGTTGTGCACGGCCAGAATGGTTTCGTCGCCCTGTGTGCGCGCCACGGCCAGCACCGCGCGATTTTCAAGAGGCAGAAATTCGTGCGCGCCCTGCCCTAAAGCGCGGTGCGCTTTGCGGAGAGCGATCATCCGGCGCACGGTGTGCCAGAGCGAGTCCGGGTCGGCCTGCTGCGCCGCCACGTTGACGCGCCGGTAACCAAAGCGTTCGTCGGCGATGAGGGGCGCGTAGAGTTTCGCGGGCGGGGCCGACGAGAAACCCGCGTTCGGACTGTCATTCCACTGGATTGGCGTGCGCACGCCATCCCGGTCGTCCAGCCAGATGTTGTCGCCCATCCCGATCTCGTCGCCGTAATACAGAATGGGAGAGCCGGGCAGGGTGAGGAGGATCGAGATCAGGAGTTCGATCTTACGGCGGTCGCCGTCCAGCAGAGGAGCCAGACGGCGGCGGATGCCGAGGTTGAGCCGCATGCGCGGCTCGGGCGCAAACGTCCGCCACATGTAGTCGCGCTCTTCAAGCGTGACCATTTCCAGCGTCAACTCGTCGTGGTTGCGCAGGAAGGTGCACCACTGGCAATTGGCTGGGATAGGCGGCGTCCGCGCGAGGATGTCCACGACGGGCGCGCGGTCGGCCTGCGCCAGCGCCATGTAAATGCGCGGCATGACCGGGAAGTGAAAAGCCATGTGAAACTCATCGCCGTCGCCGAAATAGGCGCGCACGTCCTGCGGCCACTGGTTGGCCTCCGCCAGAAGAATCCGGCCCGGGTAGTGCTCGTCCATGAAGCGCCGCAGTTCTTTCAGGTAGGCGTGCGTCTCCGGCAGGTTTTCGCAATTCGTCCCCTTGCGCTCAAACAGATAGGGCACGGCGTCGGCGCGAAAACCGTCCAGGCCCAGGTCGAGCCAGAATTTCACCACGTTCAGCATTTCGGCGCGCACGGCCGGGTTGTCGAAGTTCAAGTCGGGCTGGGACGAGTAGAAGCGGTGCCAGAAATACTGGCCGGCCCTCTCATCCCACGTCCAGTTGGATTTCTCGACGTCGAGGAAGATGATGCGCGCGTCTTTGAACTCCTGGTCGGCGTCGCTCCACACGTAATAGTCGCGGTAAGGCGATTGAGGATCAGCGCGCGCGGCCTGAAACCAGGGGTGCTGATCGGAGGTGTGGTTGAGCACCAGGTCGGCGATGACGCGCAGGCCGCGCGCGTGGGCCTCCGCCAGGAAGACTTTGAAGTCGTCGAGCGTGCCGTAGTCCGGGTGAATGCCGTAGTAGTCGGCGATGTCGTAGCCGTCGTCCAGCAGCGGCGAGGGATACATCGGCATCAGCCACAGACAGTCCACACCCAGCGCCTGCAAATAGTCTAACTTCTGGATCAGACCGCGCAGGTCGCCGTGGCCGTCGCCGTTGCTGTCGGCGAAGGCCCGGATGTAGACCTGATAGAAAAGGGCGTCTTTGAACCACAGAGCGTCGCTCATTTTGGACCGTTGTCCTTTGTAGTTTGTAGTAGCGACTTCACTCGCTGGCCGACGGCTAACGCGAAGCGGCCACTACGAGTCGTCACTAAAGATCTATCAGCTTCAACCTGACCGGCTACTAGTACTCCGTCCATCTGATTAAGATGGACTCTGCTCCCGCCGGATTTGTAATCCGGCGGCGGATTGCAAATCCGCCGCGAGCGGAGGTATCCATCCAAATCAACCTGACGGAGTACTAGTTTAGCATCGCTCTAAGTTGGAAGGCAAACAGCGTATTCCGGCGATTGCCCCTGGTGCAGTTTCCAACTGCCGCAGCCGGGCACATTTCCAACTGCTGCAGACCAATCGCAGACCCATCATGGCGCAATCGTCATCGTCACGTCTGGCGCGGGCGTAGCCGACGGCAGCGGCGTGTCCGTCGCCGTCGGCGGCAGGAGTGTGTCGGTCGGCGGCGGAGTTGTGGTCGGCGTTGCGGGGGGTG
>DAOTXG010000304.1:0-3505 GCA_034435515.1 Anaerolineales bacterium | reverse complement strand
GGTGCGGCGGCCTCGCCCTGGGCCTCTCGGCGCTCGTCTGGTCACAGGCCGTCATCGCCGAAGTCTACACGCTGCACGCGCTGGGCCTGGCTCTGGCGCTCCTGGCCATTCGGCGGTTGGCCGATCCGCAACACTCCCTCGGCCTCCGTGACCGATTTTACGCTCTGGCCGTCGGCCTGGCGCTCGGCAATCACCTCACCATGCTCCTTATTCTCCCGGCTTACCTCGGCGCGCTGTTCTATCGCCGCAAAGCGGCGGCGCCGCTGGCGCTCTGGCTGGCCGCCGGGGCCGCCATTTATCTTTATCTCCCGCTCCGCGCTGCTGCGCAGCCGCCGGTGAACTGGGGCGGGGCGTTCACGCTGCCTGGCTTTCTGTGGCTCGTCTCCGGCGCGCCCTACCACATCTTCGTTTCCACCCCGGCGGCGGGCGAACTGTGGCCCAGGATCCTGGCGTGCCTGCGCTGGCTGCCCGGCCAGTGGGGTTGGCCGGGTCTGCTCCTCGGCCTGATCGGGCTGACCGCGCCGGTTGTTTCCCGCGCCGTTCGCCTGACCCTGATCTGGCTCGCGCTGGCGGCTTTCGTCTTCACCGTCGAGTATACCGCCAACGACTATTTTGTCCATCTCCTCCCCGTTTATCTATCTTTCTCGGTCTGGATTGGATTAGCCGCGGGGCGGCTGATGGACTGGGCAGCCCGCCGTTCGGCGTGGCTTCGCCCGGCTTTGGTTGCGGCGGCAGCCGTCTGGCTGGCCCAGCAACTGGCGCTGGTCGGCCCGCAGGCCTCGGCGCGTGACGACCGGCGCGCCGAAGATTTCCTGGCGGCCGTCTTGCGCCTGGCGCCGCCGGGCGCGCTGATCGCCACGCGGACCGACCGCGACTCGTTCGCGCTGTGGTACGGGCGCTTCGCGCTGCGCGCGCGGCCTGACGTCGTCGTCGTCGTCGAGCCGATGCTCCCTTACGCCTGGTACCGGGCCAACCTGCGCGCGGCCTACGCTGCGCTCAGCGTCGCCGTGCCGGAGGACGTGGGGATCAACGCCGATCGGCTGGCGGAACTCAATCGCCGGCCCCTCTGCCGGACGGATTTGGAGGCCGAGACGCCCCTGCTATGCGCCGGAGACTATAACCAATTAACAACCAGGCCCTGAGTTGACTCCCGGTCTTAAGCGGCGTACTATCTTTCTAACCGCAGGCGTTGACCGGGCGCGAGGGCAAGTTCTGTTTGGGTTTACAGGCGGCGCAACGGTGGAGACGTTCCGCCGGAACGTCTCTACGGCGCAAAGGTAAACCAACGATTTCTGGGACGGGGTTAATCGCCATGAATATCTTCCAGGCCAAATCCAACAAGGTTCCAGCACGCCGCGCTAACCAACCCGGCTCGCGGGCGGCTGTGTGTTTGCTGGTCGTGTTCCTGACCGCCTGCACTCGCAGCGCCCTCACGCCGCCGCCGCAGTCGGCGGCGACGCAGCCGCCGCCCCTGGTCACGCCGACGGTCAGGCCGACGCGGACTCCCAGGGCAGCGGCTTCGCCTGCCCCGGAGCGAGTCGCGGAAGCTCTCTCGGTGCGCTCGGCCACAGTGACGGAATTGCGCGGCGGCGTCCAGGCCCGCGAGAATCAGGCTGCGTCGTTCAGGGCCGCTCAACTCGGGGAGGCCCTGGGCGTCGGCGCGGGCATCCGCACCGACGACACCGGGCAGGCCACGCTGAAACTCACCGAGGGTTCGATCATCCGCGTAGACCGTTCTACGACCTTTGAACTCACCGAACTATCGGGGGACGAGACTAATCCGCAGACGGTGCTGGGACTGAACGTCGGGCGGTTGTTTGTCCTGACGGCCCAGGTGCTCGGCCTGACCGGGTTTGACATCCAGACGCCGGCCGGCGTCGCTTCGGTGCGCGGCTCGGCCTTCTCCGTCCAATTCAACGCAGAGAGACAGGAAATCGTCGTAACGTGCCTCGAATCGTCCACCCCCTGCACGTTCAGCAGCGGCGACAACACTGCGACCTTGAGCAATGGACAAACCTTGACTCTTAACGAGCAAGGCATCCTGCGCGTGCAGGATGTGAGCTACGAGGCGTTGCAAGAATTTTTGACTCTCGTCCCCGAGGCGGCGGGTGTGCTGGCCACGGCCTTCCCGAACGGAACGCCGACGCTCGGCCCCACTCGAACCCCGACGCCCGGCGCAACTGAGACGCCGCCCGCGGCCACGGATACCGCGGTGCCGGCTGCGGCGCCGCTGGTGATCATCTTCCCCACGGCCACCTTCACGCCTGCTCCTACTTCGACGCCCCTACCCACGAATACGCCCGGTCGTGAGCCGCCAGATGACACGGCCACCTTCACGCCTGCGCCCACTTCCACGCCCACACGCACCCCGACGCCGACGTGCGCCCCGACCACGGTCCCTTGTCCCTGAAACGCCAAGCGAGGCCAGCGAGACCAGCCTCTGGCGATTGAATTGAAACACTGGCGAGGCCGGCGAGACTATTCGCCGGCCTCGCCGTTTTGTTTATCTACACCTTTCACGAGCCGGGTCAGCGCGCACTCGCCTCACGGCCCTGATCGTTGTATTATGATATTCCAACGCCGAGGCCCTGACTCAACCCAGTGCGGAGCGCCCTATGCGTACCTTTCTGACCCCTCCCACTTTTGAAGACACAGGACGAACTCAAACCGCCCGCGCGCTCTACGTGATCCTCTGGATATTGATCCTGTCGGTGACGTCGTTGCTGACGTTCCAAATGTTCCTCCTGCCGGGGAACGCCCCGCGCTGGCTGTTGATCGTCGGCGGAATAGATGGCGCGAGTCTAGCCTTGCTCGGCCTGACGCGGCGCGGCGCTACCCGTTTGGCAAGCGTCTTACTGCTGGTTATGCTATGGCTGATCGTCACGGCGCTGGCGTTCACGGGAAGCGGCGTCCGCTCGCCCGCCGTCATCACCTACCTCCTCATCGTCCTCATCGCGGGGCTGTTGTTGGGCCAGAGGGTGAGCCTCGCCGCCGCGGCAGTGTGTAACCTCACCGGGTTGGGTCTGGTGTGGGCTGAGGCGACGGGCGCCATGCCGCCCAGCGCGGTCAACCAGACCCCGTTGATATTCTGGCTGGCGACTGTCCTTTACACGCTGCTCATCATCGGCCTGCAATATCTCACGACCAGCGCCATCCAGGAGACGCTCCGGCGGGCGCAGCAAGAACTGGCCGAGCGCAAGCAGGCCCAAGAAGCCCTGCGTGTCAGCGAAGAGCGCTTCCGCGCCCTGATCGAACACAGCCACGACATTATCGGCATCCTGAGCGCCGAGGGCCGCCTGGAATACGCCAGCCCCTCGGCCTGGCGGCTGGTGGGACAGCAGCCGCAGAGCCGGGCCGTCTGGGACCTGCGCGAGTTCCTTCACCCGAACGACGTCGCCCGCTTCGCGGAGAACCTGCAATCGACCATGGCCAACCCCGGCGCACCGCTGGCCTGGACGGAATATCGCGTCCGCGACGAGGCGGGCCGGTGGCGCCTCTTCGAGGC
>DAOTXG010000303.1:0-11811 GCA_034435515.1 Anaerolineales bacterium | reverse complement strand
AGCCCGGACGGAGGCTATGGTGAATCCTTCTATGCTCGTTACGTGACGCTCATCGGCTCACCTGCGACCAGCACGCCCACGCCGACCAATACCCCCACCTCGACGCCGACACGCACGCCAACGACAAGCGCCACGCCGACGGCAAGCGCTACGCCGACGGCAACACGCACGCCGACGGCAAGCACTACGCCGACGGTAAGCGCTACGCCGACGGCAACACGCACGCCGACGACCAGCGCCCCGACGCCCACCGCTACTCCCACGGCGACCCCGACGCCGACTCGCACGCCATCGCCTGGCCCCGCTGTTGAGTGGAGGATCTACCTGCCGAATGTCCAAAGGAACTGGTTTCCGCCAACACCAACGCTTACCCCTACACCCTCGCTGACACCAACACCGAACAACCATGTTCCCTGCCTGCTCGTCATTGCGCAGAAACTGAGCGGCGGGTTCAATGTCATCGCCTTTTGTGTGGAAGGTTCCGCCATTGAAGTCGTATGGCGGTATGACTCTTTTGGACGAGTCAGCGGTTTTGACATGACGATCAAAGATAGTCAGGGCGTGGTCATTTACCAGGCCTCCATAGACATTCAGCGGGATCAGTACGGCCGGATAGCGTCCTATGGGGGCGCGGTCAGTGGGTCAGGCTTTCCCGCTTTCACCGAGAACATCACGAATGTGTACGACCAATTTGGAAAAGTCGAGAGGGCTGATGTGATTAAAACCTACACGGCGTCGGGGGACACCTACACGATGGACTTCACGCCGTGCTGGCTCGGCGACAGTTGGTCTGGCTATCGGGTGAAGGTGTGGGGCGGAGGCTACAACGGGGAGGAGTTTGTAGTCGGCGACTGTGATTGACTGGCCGATGGCTTGAGATCATTGAAAGGTCAAGGCGATGTTCAAATCCAGCCGAGTCGGCGGCTTTCTCCGCGGGCGTGAGCGCGTTGGACGGCGGCGAGGCGGCCCTCAAAGAAACCGTCTTCCTGAAATTGAAGAGCAAAGAACTACTGGAAACCCTGCGCCGGACGCCGGGTGTCCGACGCTACCTCGGCGAAGCCCTTGGCCCCGAAGCCGTGGAGGTGCGGAAGGAAGATATGGAGAGATTGCGTGAGGCGCTGGCTGAAGTGGGGATATTGGTGGACTGAGGAACTGCGAACTCTTAGTTTCTCCATTTCCAGGGCTTTTTCAAGAAAACGGTCCTCCGCGCTTTCTGTCACCCTGAGCAAGGCGAAGAGCCTCCGCCCTGCGGAGGGCGATGCTTCGCGCCTGCCCTGAGCGAAGTCGAAGGGTCGCTCAGCATGACGGCGTAGACGGTCCTTGAAAAAGCCCTGTCCATTTCTGCGCCCCGTTGTAGTTGGTACTGAAAGGGTGATATTATTGGTAATTCAGGAGTTTTGAGCGATGTTAGCTAAGAAAAGTCTCTTACCAGTCTATGACTTCAAGCAGGTTCTACGAAACCTGCATAATCACCTTTACGGAGGAGGGCCAATAAAGACCGAGTCAAGATTGGCAGAAGAGGTGGCAGAGTTAATCCTTTGCAAAATCGCGGACGAGATTTCCGACCAGCAAATGAGTTCCTTTTACGCTACACCCCAAGAACTAAAGACTGAAGACGGTAGAGAAAGGATCTATCAACGGATATTACAACTAAAGTCCAGAACTAACGGCCATTCTCTCAGCGGCTTTCAACTTGGCAGTTATTGGGTTGCCGAAGTAGTCAACGCGTTGCAATTTTATTCTCTATTACATAGCCGAAGTTATGTCTCGCCGCTCGCAGATGTTTACGAGGTTTTCAATTCAGGGGAGTTCAAAGGAGGGAGAGGACAGTTCTTTACCCCACCTGTCGCCGTAAACCTTGCGTTCGAAATCCTCGATCCCACTCCTGATGATTTAGTAACTGACCCTGCCTGCGGTTCGGGGAATTTCCTGAGCAAGGTCATCCATAAGTTTTGCGCTCCCGACTCACCCTTTTACATCACAGATAAAAAGGCCAGGGAAAAGTACATCCATACAAAAGTTTTTGGGCGCGATATCGAGTCTCGCTTGGTTGATATAGCCAATGAGTATCTGCGGCTCGTTGCCGGCGGGGTCGCTTGTAGTGTCGCCGTCAGGGATAGCCTTGACCTTACCGCCGACTATGACGGCAAATTACCTTTTGGCAAGTTTACAAAGGTATTTACCAATCCGCCTTTCGGAAACAATATCGAAATCACCAAGCCTTCAATTCTGAAGCAGTTTGACTTGGGCCATCAATTACAAAATGGTTGCCCGACTGAGCAACTACTCAAAGGCCAGCACCCAGATCGGCTTTTTCTTGAACTCTGTGTAAAGTTACTGGCTGAAGGCGGAGAAGCGGCGATTGTCTTGCCGAGACAAATTCTAAGCGGAGATGAAACAAACGCCATAGAAATTCGGAAATGGCTTTTGAAGAAAGTCGCCATTTTGGCGGTGGTGGATTTTCCGCCAGAGACTTTCCAGCCTCATACTGGTACGATCACCAGCCTCCTAGTTTTCAGGAAAGGCATCTCACATGAACAAGCGCCCGTATTCTTTGCTGTGTGTGAATATATAGGCCACGACCGCAGAGGCCTCCCCTTATATGAGATGGATTTAGAAGGGGGTCTCATCCGTGATGAGAGAAAACAACTAAAGCTGAGGGATGACACCCCTAAGATTGCCGAGGCATGGAAAGAGTTTTCAAAGACCGGAAAATTGAAGCAGCAAGGCTCGGATGGCTTTCTGGTTGAGATGGAAACGATCAGAAATAACCCTTTGCAAGTTCTAAACGCTTGGGCATATAACCCCAACGCCAGCGAAGCGTATCGCCAAGTTATGAAACTGGCGGATAGCGGTATGTTCGAGGCAATAATGCCGCTGAAAGAAATCTGCAAAGATATTTTTATTCCGGGTAGACACAAGAGAAAGTATGTTCTTCCCTCAGACGCTTCGATACCGTTCTTGTCAACTACACAGATATTTCACATACACGACATTGACCACAAGCATCAGCCGCTTTCCTTCGCATCCAGTCAGGGCCTGCTGGTGGAAGAGGGATGGATACTTGTAACTCGTTCTGGTAGCACTGGCAGAGTCCGCTATGTCAACGGAGAACTTAGCCAGTACGCTGTATCAGATCATTGCATTCGCATCGTGCCAGATGAGACCAAAGTGGACAGCGGATACTTGTATGCATTTCTTTCGTCGAGCGTGGGCCAATTGCTGATTGACCAGGGGCGTTATGCCTCGGTTATTGAAACTATATCACATACAAGGTTAGGAGAAATACCTATTCCGCTTCCAAAAATGAAGAAGCAGAAGGAAATAGGGGTTTTGGTACGCCGTGCTGAGGAAGCCAGAGCCGAAGCCAACAAGACTAGACAAAAAGCTATCGAGACGATTGAACAGCTATTCGCTTGAGCGGGTCCTGTAATAACCTTGCCGCTCTAAGATTCCAGCCATTATTTCCAGTAGCTCGTCCAAGCTTAGGTCAGCCTGTAGCCGGTTACTATCCCTCAACATCAAAGTAGCATTATCGGGAGTATGCCGCCCTCCCTTTCCAAGGGGGATATAGTGTCCTGACTCTATGTATCGCGGATTATCTACGAACTTTTGAAACTCGACAGGGATTTTCTGTATGGGGTCAAGGAACAGACCTGGCTTAAGCGGATGACCAAGAATGGTCATAAATTCAGTTTCGAGTCGTCCGTCAGGGATTTCGGGCGCTCCCTTCATTGAAAGAGTTTGAAGGAAATAACGCACCTCTACCAAAGTAGCCGTAATCTCATCCGCATAGAACTTGTGAGCTTTCTCAAACAGCCATCTGCTGCGCCGATTGCCGTCCGCCCCATCTTGGGGTCTCCGGTTTCCAGTTTCTGAGCCGGGTTGCCAAGGCGGTGAACGACGCCCGGCATCACGGAATTTCGTTGTTAGCCTTGTGACTTGTCGCGCTTCAACGCCATTGGCTATGAGGAGTTTTCGGAACAACTCCGACCAAAGTGTGATGAGCCTACGAGCGTCTTCTGTGGTTGTTCTTGTGATGCGGTCAACGATAGTTTCACCTGGCTCGTCACGCATTGCTTCCAGCTGGGAGAGGAGTTTATCGAAGTGGGTCATACCCTGTCTCCTCAAATGTCCTTGAACAGGTCGGCTATTGAGACATCCAGCGCCTTGGCCAGAGCCTCAATATTCCGAAGAGCCACGTTACGAAACCCACGCTCGATGCCGCTGATATACGTGCGGTCAAGTCCGCATAATTCGGCCAGGTCTTCTTGTGATAGATCCCGTTCCTTTCGGAGAGAGCGTATTCGTTCTCCAAAACGCTCTGTTATTGATAACTGCTTTGGCATGACAGGATCATATTTTCTTGCGGGCTATAAGTCTACGGATTATGAGTCACAATTTAGGGCGACGGTAAGATGGGGGGTCAGCCGAGGCAAAGGACAGCCTAACATGCGCTTAAACAAACACGTTGCGGTGTAGGTTTACCCTTTAATTTCCGTGCAATCTGCGGTTACAATCACTGCCATGAACATCCTGACCCGCCTCACCGCCAAATTCCAGCAAGCCTACAAATCCCTCCCCGCCTTCGTCGCCCGCGCGCCGGGGCGGGTGAACCTGCTCGGCGAGCACGTGGACTACAACGACGGCTGGGTGCTGCCCGCCGCGATTGACCGCGCGGCCTACGTCGCGGTGGGCGAGTGCAGCAGCCCGCTCGTCTCGCTCTCGGCGATGGACCTGGACGACGGCGCGGTCTTCCGCGTGACCGAGCTCGAGGCGAAGGCCGACGTGACGGGCAAGCCGCTCAAGAGCTGGGCGCACTATCCCGCCGGGGTCGCGTGGGCGCTCAAAGCGCGCGGGCTGGCGGTCACCGGGATGGATGCGGTGTTGACGGCGGACGTGCCGCGCGGCGCGGGGGTGAGCTCCTCCGCCGCCGTCGAGGTCGCGTTCGCGACGGCGTGGCAAAGACTCGGCGGCTGGTCGCTGAGTTCGATGGATCTGGCGCTGACCTGCCAGCGCGCCGAGAACCAGTACGTGGGCGTGAACTCCGGCATCATGGATCAGTTCGCCTCGACCTGCGGCCGCGCGGGCCATCTGCTCCTGTTGGACTGCCGCACGCTCGAATGGGAACCCGTGCCTTTGCCGGAGGGCGTCGCCATCGTCGTCGCCGATACGATGGTGCGCCGCGAGTTGGGCAAGAGCGAGTACAACGTCCGCCGCGCGCACTGCGAGGAGGCGGTGCGCGTCCTCGCCGAAGTCCTCCCTGGCATCAGGGCCTTGCGCGATGTCTCCGTCGCCGATTTCAATCGGCGCGTTCACTTGCTCGCGCCCGTCGTCGCCCGACGCGCGCGCCACGTGGTCGAAGAGTGCGCCCGCGTTCAAACGGCGGTCGCAGCCCTGCGCGCTAACCGCCTGGCCGACTTCGGCGCGCTGATGAACGAGTGCCACGCCAGTCTGCGCGATCTCTACGAAGTGTCGTGTCCGGAGTTGAACGTGATGGTCGAGGCCGCGCAGAAGATCGAGGGCTGCTACGGCGCGCGGCTGACCGGCGCGGGCTTTGGCGGCTGCTCGGTGAACCTCGTCGCCGCCCCCGCCGCCGAGACTTTCAGGCGCGAACTGGCCGCACAATACGAGAAGGCCACCCACAGGAAGCCAGAAATCTATGTCTGTCAGGCGGCGAGGGGAGCCAGCGTGTTGTCAGTTGTATAATCAGTAAAGGAGATCACCCATGAACAAGGTCGCCCTCGTCACCGATTCCACCAGCAACCTGCCGCCGGAGATGATAGCCCATTACGGCATCCGGGTCGTCCCGGTCTACGTCAACTTTGGCACAGAGTCCTACAAGGACTACGAGGAACTGCCCCCGGCTAAATTCTACGAGCGGCTGGCGGCGACGAAAGCCGCCGGGGGTGAGATGCCTAAGACCTCGCAGCCCAGCCCGGACGATTTCCGCCGGGCCTACGAAGACTGCCTGGCCGCCGGGGCCGCGGACGTTATCTCCGTCCACGTCACCGCCAAAGCCTCCGGCACCTGCGCCTCGGCGGAGTTGGCCCGGAGCATGGTCCCGGGCCTGAATGTCCACGTCGTGGACTCGGCCAGCACTTCCATGGTCATGAGTTACATGCTCGTCGAGGCGCACGACGCGCTCGCGGCGGGCGGCGATGTCGCCGCGGCGCTGGCGGCGATTGAGCGCGTCAAGGCGCACAGCGCCCTCGTGTTCACCGTTACCGAGATCGAACACCTGACCGCCAGCGGGCGCACCGAAGGCGCGGAAAAAGTCGCGGAGGTCGCTATCTCCGTCAAACCCATCATCTCGGTTGAAGGCGGCGTCCCCAAGGCGGTGGCGCAGGAACGCACCCAACGGGCCGCCCTCCAGCGTGTGCTGGCCCTGACGAAAGAGAAAATGGCCGCGAGCAAACCGAAGCGCCTTTCCATTGTCAACGGCAACGTCGAAGCCAGGGCCAGGGAGTGGGCCGTCGAGGCGGCCGCGGCGCTCGATTACCCGGGCGAAGTCGTCGTGGTGGATTTCGGCCCGGCGCTGGCGGTGCACTTTGGCCCGGGACTGCTGGGCGTCGCCGCGCAGTGGGAGTGAGGGGAAAAGATGAGCAAGCCGCGCCGTCCTCCAAAGCCCCGCCCCAAGACTCGCGCCGAGTTCTTCGCGCGCGAGCAGGAAATGTGGAAAGAATTGACGGCCACGTGGCGCGATCTGCCCGAGGAGGCGTTGGTTCAGCCCGGCGCGTGCGGGCCGGAGTGGAGCGTAAAGGACGTGATGAACCACATCGCCGCCTGGCTGGAGGTGACGCAGCGCCTGGTCGGAGAAACTATGCGGGGCAACCCGGCCACGCTCGGACACGGCACCGACAAGTTCAACGCCCTTCGCTATGCCGAGGACAAAGACCGCTCACTCGCCGCCACCCGGCGGCGTCTCTCTCGCGCGCGCCGCGAGACGCTGGCCTTTTTAGCGACTGTGCCGGAGGAACTCTTGCTCGACGTGAAGGGCCGGGCGGGCTGGTGGATCAAATACAACACCTACGGCCACTACAGTATGCACGTTTACGAGTTGACGGAGTTTCGGGTGGGAGTCGTGGTAGCGGACGCAACCGCCCGGGCCGGCCGGGGGCGGAGTTTCAAGTTGACGACGACAATCCCGCCCACGATCAGCAGGGAACCGGCGATCAGCCGCCAGTCCACGACCTCGCCGAGGAAGAGGATGCCCAGGACTAAGCCGATGACCGGGAACACGTAGGTCACCAGCGAGGCGCGCGTCGGCCCCCAGGCGTTGATCAGGTAGAAGAACAACAGGTAGGCCAGGCACGAGCCGAGCAGGCCAAGCCAGGCGATGGCGAACCAGGTGAGGGGCAGGCGCGGGAGGGCAACTCCGCCTTCGGCCAGCGGCGTGGCGATCCACATGAGCGCGTCGGCGATTAGCAGGATCATCGTGGATTGCACAAGGGGCGGCTGGCCGCGCAAATAGCGGCGCGAGAAGGTGATGGCGACCGCGTAGCAGATGGACCCGCCGATGACGGCTGCCTGGCCCCACACATTGCCGTGCAGGCCCTGCGGGCTGATGTCCCGGCTGACCAATACCACCACGCCGATAAAGCCGACGATCAGCCCGGCGATGCGGGGCAGGGTGATCTTGTCGTCGTGCAGCCAGAAATGGGCGATGACGATGGTGAACAGCGGGACCGTGCCGTTCAGAATTGAAGCCAACCCGGAGTCAATGCGTGTCTCGCCCCACGAGATGAGCGTGAAGGGGATGGCGGTGTTGAACGCGCCCATGAACAGGTAGGCGAGCAGGATTTTGCGGTCGCGTGGGAAGGACTGCTTCTTCTGCCAGACGACGGCCAGCAGGCCGATCAGCCCGAACAGCAGGCGGAAGGCGACGAGCGTGAACGGCCCGATCTCCTCGACGGCGACTTTGATCCACAGGAACGACGAGCCCCACACCAGACCGAGAAGCGCGAACGCGCCCCATTCTTTGAGTCTCATGAACTTGTCCTCCAAATATCAAACCGGGCGTCTCACAGGACACCCGGCGTCCAATACCTATAGTGCAGTCGAGTCGCAATCAAACAATCAAACACGTAGGACAAGCCGCCGGCTTGTCCTGCCTGGGACACGCTGCGCGTGGCACGCGAAGCGTGTCCTACGCAAGATGCCCGTTTGCACCCCCCCAGTTCTGCCTGGCAGGTGAGTAAACCGCTGATTAACGGGAACGAGTGCGAGCGCCGTTTTTCGGTTGTGGTTCAGAGACAGGCGGCGCCCCCAGGACGTTCAGCGGCCCGCCTTCCTTGAGCGCCGACAAGGCGATCATCGTCACGCTGCGCTGGATGGTGATGTGGCGGCGGATGCGATGCAACAGCGCCTCCAGCGCCTCCGGCGTGTCCACCTGGGTCTTGAGAATAAAACAATCCTCCCCGGCGACGTTGTACAGTTCCCGCACGTCCGGGTCCTGGCTGATCGCCCGCACGCCCGGCTCGTGCTTGTCGTCATAGGCAACTGTCAGGCGGATGAAGGCCGTGAGGGGGCGGCCCACGGCGGCCGGGTTCACGTCTACCCGGTAACCCCGGATCACACCCCGCTGTTCCAGTTTGCGAATCCGCTCGAACACCGAGGGCGCCGTCAGGCTAACTTCGGCGGCGATGGCGGCGTTTGTCATCCGCGCGTCACGCTGGAGCAGGTCCAGAATCTTGCGGTCGGTATCGTCGAGTAAATTTCCCATTCAGCCTCATCGAATGAACAGCGCCAATATCATACTTTCTCCTATTATTATAAGGGGTTCGTTTACAAATGTCAACATATCGTAGGTAAATCGTACAAATTCCTAATTTCATTAGGTTGAGACGGCGAGCCTGTGCTGGGAAGTAACCTCCCACAAGCGGGTCTAAAGCGCCGAACGTGCCCAAGCGTCGGCTTACGGGAGGTTTAGCGATCTCCAGAGGCTGCTACACCCGCGCGCCTTCCAGCTGAAGCAGCCGGGCCTTGGTTTCGACCCCGTGCCCGCCCGAGTAGCCGCGCAGCGACCCATCGGAGGCGAGGACGCGGTGGCAGGGGATGACAATGGGGATGGGGTTGTGGCCCAGCGCCTGCCCCACGGCGCGCGCGGCCTGGGGTTTGCCGATGCGCCGGGCGATGTCGGAATAGGTCGTCGTTTGCCCGCGCGGGATCTTCAGCGCCGCCAGCAGCACCTGGCGCTGAAACGGCGTAGCCAGGCGCAAGTCCAGCGGCAGGTCAAAGACTTGACGTTTCCCCACGAGGTAGTCCTGAATCTGGTCCGCGAAGCGGGCCAGTTTTTCGGAGGATTTGACGACCCTGGCCCGGAGATGCTCCTGCAGCGCGGAGACAAAGGCGTGTTCACTGCGTGTGAAGGACAGGCGCACCAGGCCGGTTTCGGTGGCCGCGGCAAAGAGGCGGCCAACAGGCGTGATCAGCGCGGCGTAATACACGACCGGCTGAGGCCCAGACAGTTGAATGTTCCCATACAGTTCGTTTACAGCCTCCAGCGTTTTGTGGTAGGCGGCTAATTCGTGCTGCCCCTCCAGCGTGTCCAGCCAGCGTTTCAATTCCGGGGACGGCTCAGCCTCGCCCAGGATCACAGGGATTAACTCGTCTTCGTGCTTTCTCGTCATCTCATTCTTCCTCCCGGCCAACCAGCCTCTCGCGCAAGTTCTTCAGAGCCTGATAGACGTTGGCGCGCGCGGCTTCTTCGCTGCACCCCAGGGCGAGCGCAATTTCGGCGTAACTCAACCCTTGAAACTGGCGCTGCATCAACGCCGCGCGCTGTTTGGGCGGCAGGGCTTCCACCGCGCGCGCGACAGCGCGCAGATCTTCACGGCGGCTCAACACCCTGGCCGCGTCGTCCGGCAAAGTGTCTAAATCCATCTCAACCGTTCTCGCGTTCTCCCGTCGGCGGCGCTTCAGGGCGTTGAAGGCCGTGTGCGTCGCAATCTTGTATAACCAGGCTCGCGCGTTGGCGTCGGCTGTCAGCCGGTCTAAGGCGCGGTAGGCGCGCAGGAAAGCCTCCTGGCAGGCGTCTTCGGCGTCTTGCCGGTCGCCCAGCAAGCGCGCCAGATACGCCAGGATTTCGGAGTGGTGTCGTTCGACCAGACGGTCAAAGGCCATGGACGGTTGGGGCATAAGTTATCTTCTGTCCACTATAACAACGCCCACGCCTGAATGTGAAATCGGTTCAGAGGTGGAAAAGAAACCTCCCGCAGGTTTGCGGGAGGTTTGAGTCGGGCTATTGCACGGTCACGCTGCCGATGCCGGCGGTCAACTCCAGGTCGAGGTGGGGGCCATCCGTGGAAAAACCGGGGGAGGTATACACGTCGCCGGCGCGGCTGAAACGGGCGGGGAGATGCACGCGGTTGATGCCGGATTGCACGGCGATGCGCGCCGGCAGGTCAGGCGGGATGGTCAATATGACCTCGCCGACGCCGCTGGTCACTTTGGCCCGCACCGACCCGCCCGCCGGGAAGCTCACCCGGGTCTGGCCCACGCCGGTGTTCAGGTCTAAAGTGGCCAGGCTCAGGCCGGACAGGTCGAGGTTGGCCTTGCCCACGCCGGTATTCACTTCCAGCGTCAGCGGCTTGTCCGGGTACAGCCGGATGGCCCAGCGCGTCGGGATGTTGCTGGCGGCGAACGGCGCGAACAGCGGCGACTGTCTCTGGGAGAGCGTCAGCCGCCCGACGCCGTCCTGGATGAAGTAACTTTGTTGGGTGGATGCGCCCGGCCCATCGCGAATTTCGCCTTCCATCAGGTAGCCGGAGTCAACCAGCGCCGACACGTCCAGGTCGCCCACGCCCAGGTCAAGTTTCACCGCCAGCTGCTTCACGTCGCCCATGCTCTGGCGCACACTCCGCGCTTCTCCGGTGGGCAGGCGGCTGGCCTGCAGCGCGGCCCAGGTGAGCGATCCGGCGACGACGAGCGCGCCGATGAGCAGGACGACGACCGTTCCCGCCGTCGAGCGGCGGCCGATCAGCATATCCAGGCCCAGCAGGATGAGCAGCACCGGCCAGAGCTGCGCCAGCGCCACCCACATCCCAGCCGGCAGCAGGCCGAAATTTTGGAGCAGCCACAGCACGCCCAGGCCGATGAGCAGCAGCGGCCAGAACAGCCCGGGGCGGCGAGAAGGGTTTTGCATGGGGACACCTCGCGGAATAGATGTACAAGGACGCCGTTTACAACGTCCCTCATATCATACGCGAGGCTGGCAACGGGGTTGCAGTGAAGAATTCGCCGCTGTTGGATAAGGGATTACTTCTTTTTCCGAATTTGTTTATCCACCGCTCTTCAAGTAAATCCCCTGCGGGTCGAGTTCCTCGCGCAGCAGGCGCAGTTCTTCGGCGGTCGGCGGCTCGGTGAGGCGCAGGCTCGGAGCGACTTTCAAATCCCAGCCGGCATTCGCCTTCGCGTTTTCGACCGTCTGGCCGGGGTGGAGGGCGACGAGCGTCAACTCGCCGTCTGCGTCAGGCTCGAGGAGGCCGATGTCGGTGACGACGGCCTGCGGCCCGCCCCCGCGGACGCCGGAGGCCGCGCGCGCCGCGCGCCCGGCCAGGAAGCCCGCGCCCGTGACGAAATCGCACTTTTCGGGGAAGCGGCGTTTCTGGTGCGGGGTGAGGAGGTAAGTCCGGTTGGCCCACGCGGCGATCTCGGCGCTCCCGCCCGAGCCGGGGAGCCGCACTTTGGGGCGCGCGTAATCGCCGATGACGGTCGCGTTCACGTTGCCGTAGCGGTCAATCTGCGCGCCGCCGAGGAAACCCACGTCAATCAGCCCGCGCTGGAGATAGAAGGCGAAGATTTCGTACA
>DAOTXG010000302.1:0-6574 GCA_034435515.1 Anaerolineales bacterium | reverse complement strand
AAAGCGCCGCATTGATGTCGGTGAAATCAGCGGTCGCCTGGACATTGGGCGCGGGAGCAGTGTTCAGGATTGAGCCTGTCATCCATGCTGAGAGGAGAAACAGACCCAGGCCTTTAGCGACAGGGTATCTCAGGTTGTAAGCAATCATTGAATAGTTCCCCAGGAGGTCGCTCCATTCTACTCTGTTCGTGAGGGACATTGCAACGAGTCCTCTCGTCCGTGTGCACGCAAACGTCGTCAGGCGGCCCCGTTCTGCCGCAGTTGCACTGCGGCAAGGCCGCTGTCAGCAGTGCAACTGCTGACAAACTTTGCGTGCACACTCTCGTCCCATCAGGCTTTTCCAACGCCGTAGGAGCGGCTTCGAGCCGTGACTATCCCCGCCTCTCACTTAAGCCTGGTGCGCGCCATGGGTCGCTCTATCCATTCACCGTTAGCGGCAGCGGCAGCCCCTGCCGGACAACTGACGGCCTCACATTTGCGCAGGACGATGTTATCCACGTAGGCCCCTTCGGGGTAGTTCTCCGAAAAGTTACTATAAAAATAGAACGCAACCCACACATTCGGCTGCCCCATCAGGCTGCCTAACGTATAAACATTCTGCAGGTCAAGGACTTCATCCATCCACCCCTGGCTGTTTCCTGACCAACACGTTCCATAGAATTGATTCCCGTCGAGGGATGCGAAAGCGCAGAAACGATCGAAGCCCAACTCGCTGTATTGCCAGACTTTATATCTCAATTCGGCGGCCGTCGCGCCCACTAAGCTGAAAGGTCCATAGACCATCCACGAGTCAGCGTCGGTGGGGTAATCGCTGCCGCACGGCAAAGCGTTGCCATTGGCCCCGCCACCCACAGCCCAACCGCTGTAGTTCCCGCCGTAGGGGCGGCAACCACTTTTCGCCCAGTAAAACTCTCCTGTGCCGGGGTATTCATCTGAAACTTGCCAGGGGCCAGGGAAATTACCCTCGAAGTCTTCTTGCAGGATGGTCACCCATGTAATCGGGGTTGGAGTCGCCGTTGGCGTTGTGGTCGGGGTGGGTGTGGCTGTCGGTGTTGCAGTCGGGGTGGGTGTAGCCGTCGGTGTTGCGGTCGGTAGGATAACAGTGGTGGATTGGATGTTGCTCCACTCGCTGTAGCCCCAGTCATTCTGTCCTCGCACCCGGTAATAGTACGTGCCATCCGGCTTGTTGCTGGCGTCCCAAGATACGCCTGCGCCGGTATAAGTGGTTGTTGGGCTGGAGAAAGCCGCGTTGTCGTCTTCTTCGAGGGTGAAGGTCTCGGCCCGGGCCGCCGCGTTCCAACTGACGGTGTAGTTGCCATCGCTATCCGGGTTACTGATGGGATTGAGCACAGGCGCCTCTGGGATAGGCGGCCAGACCCTTAAGACCAGGGGCAGGTGTAATTTGTGGCCCGTCGTCGTCGTGAGCACGGTGCTGGCTGACTGACTCGGGTCTCCTCGTGAAGTAAAGGTAATTACGGCTGTGCCGCTCACGCCAATCGGCATCTCCGGCGGGATGGCTACAGCGACGATGACTGCGGCGCTCGCGCTGGCAGCCAGCGGCCCGACGCTGGCAGGCGCGGTCGTAGTGAAAATGGAACTACTGACCGTCACGGTGAAGACGTCCTCGATGTTACCCGTATTCGTGAGCGTGATCGTGTGACTCACCGTTGTACCTGGGTTGCTGGAGCGTGTCAGCGCGGGCGTGGCGGATACACCGTACACCACCGGCACCGGCACCGTCGTGAGCATCGTGCGGGCTGACTGGTTGGGGTCTCCCTGTGAAGTAAAAGTAATCGTGACCGTGTCGCTCACGCCAATCGGCGTCCCCGGCGGGATAGTCACGGCGACGGTGACGGCGGCGCTCGCGCCCGCGGCCAGCGGCCCGATGCTGGCAGGCGTGGTCGTGGTAAAGACGTGGCTGCCGGCCGTGACGGTGAAGGTATCGGTCGTGTTGCCCATATTCGTGAGAGTGATAGTGTGACTCACCGTCGTCCCCGGTATACTGGAATTCGTCAACGCGGCCGTCGCCGACACACTATAAGCCACTGGCACCGTCATGGTCACTGGCAAGGCGGCGCCCGGCTTCTTCGGGTCGTTGGTGAGCACCCACAGCGTGCCGGTGTAGTCGCCCGCCCGCTGCACGGGGGGCGGGGAGGCGTCCCAGGTCAGGTTGAGGCCGACCGAGGTTGTAATGCCGCCGGGGATGCTGCCTGTGAGAGGCGACTCGCTCAGCCAGGGCAAGGCGTTCGGGTTGGCGCCGCATCGCTTCGGGCTGGCCGCCCGGTCGAAGCAAATCGCAAAGTTATCTTGCAGGCTGGCTGTGTTGAACGAGTATTGCAGACTGTTAACGGCATCCGGGCCGCGCAGGCCGATCGTGGCGCTCGCGCCATCGTCGTAAGCCGCGTTGCCAGAGTCCACGTCCTGATACTGATACAGGATGTCGCCATCCTCGAACAAGACCATTTCAAAAGTCACCGCGCTGGTGGCTGTGATTCCATTGGTCGCAAAGTGGGGGCGGTCGTGCCACTCGATCACGGCCTTGCGGTTGGGCGCGACGCCGACGACCGTCCAATACACGCCGCCCGTATCGGTGTAGACGGCGAGGTCATCCCAGAACGGGGCCAGGAGAAAATTGGGCGTACTCGTGCTGGTGATCGCGGTGTTTAGGATGTTGATGTTGCCACTGGTTGCGCCGAACAACGCCGCCCCGTTATTCCCCACGAGCAGCGAGGCCGAGGTCGCCGTGTAGAACGGGACGGGGAAAGGCAGCGTGATGCCCACCTCGCCGTCGTCGCCCAGATTGAGCGCCGCGCCGCCCGTCGCGTCAATCCAATTGAACGTCGGCCCCTCCGGGTTGGCGGAGGTGTACAGAGTGTACACGTTGGGTGCAACGCCGCCTTCGGCCTGCGCCGATTCGACAAGTTCGTAAGTCAACTCGCCCACGCCTGTATTGGTGATGATGAGGCCGGGGCTGTCCGTCGCCGCCGTTCGAAAAGTCACCGTCTTCTGCAATTCAGAAGGCGCATACGAAAAGGTGCTGGTGGGCAGAAGGAAGGAAAGGCTCGTCACGTTGCCGGTCAATATCTGCGTCGTCGTCATCACCGAGCTGTACAGCCCGGCGGAGGCCGTGACGGTATACACACCCGGCGTGAGGCCCAGAATCTCAAAGTAGCCCTGGGCGTCGGTCGCGGCGCTCGGGCTGCCCGGCGCGGCGACGACTACCTGAGCGTATTGGATGGGGAGCGAGTTGGTATAGTCCTTCACGTAGCCGATGATTCCCCCCGTGGTCGTGATCGCCGCCAGCGCGAAGTTCTGCGTCTGGTCGCCGCTTAATACTCCGAGATTCCGCACCGCGTCGGCGTGCAGGAGCGCCGAGGCCGTCAGGGTATAAGCCTGCCCGCCCGGCAAGCTCAGGCTATAGTAGCCGGTATTGAAATCCGTCTGCAGCGTGGTTGTGGGCGGGTTGAAAGGATCGCCGGTTACGGTGAGCGTGGCCGAGAGCGGGATGCCAAAGGCGGCATCGGCGACCACGCCCGAGATGACGTAGCTCGCGGCCAGGTTGAGCGCGAAGTTCTGCGTCGTCGTCATGCCGGGCGCGATGGACACCCCGGCTGTCGTAATGGGCAGGTAGCCATACTGCGCCGCCGTTACAGTGTAGACACCAGCGGGCAGGGACAGGGAATAGACGCCGGTCACACTGCTCGTCGTGGTGGTCATGAGTGCGGAGGAGGAGACTCGCAAGAGTGCATTGGCGATCGGCTGGCCGCCAGCGGCCTTTGTCACCGCGCCTGTCAGAACTCCATTACCGCTGCCGCAGGACGGGAACTTGAAAGAACCGATGCGAGTTTTCCAGTTGTTATTTCCAGTTGTTGTGTAATATTCATTCGTATACCAGAAGGTGCAGTCGTCCACCGGGTCAACCGTCATTGCGCTGTAATCGCCCCACCGGCCCGAGGCGTCGGTTTGGGCGCCCGCACCCGCGATCAGCGTCGCCTCGCCCTGGCCCAGCGTGCCCAGGGGATCAGTCGCCAATCGGCCCGCGTAACGAATAGAGAGGTACACACTCGCACTGGAGGCGCTATACCCCAGCGCCATGTTGCCATTGCTGTCGACGGCGAGGCTGCCCATCCAGCGATAAGTCGAGTCAGGTTGATACGTGCCCTGCTGGTAGACGGTCGACGTCCCGTTCGGGTTGCGAATCTCGTACCAGCGGATGCCGGTGACGCCGCCGCTCATCACCGTGTGGTTGACCCACAGCGACTCGACGCCGCCGATATTGCGGTACTGCAACTGCATCATGAGCCGGTCGCCGATCTGGTCGAGTTTTATGCTCGTCCCTGGCTGGGGAATGGCGTTAGTGTCAGGCGGCAGGGTGTAGGAGGATACAGACAAATTGGTAGGGCCAGTCAGCGTAGTAACCGAAGTATCCCAGTTGACCTGGAATTTCCAGAGACTAAGTGCGCTGCCCCCTGTAACATCGACTGCCGCAAAGAAATTGGGCGAACCAGTGGGGGGTAGGGTTCCGCGCAAGTTAGTCGGCAACAATGAATAAGCCGGGGGCGAAATGTCGTAATGGAACTCGCGCAATAGTTGACCGTTCAGCATCGCGGCCCGGTCGAGCGCCCAAACCCGCACGCCCTTGAAAGAAGTGCCCGAACCGCAACTATTGACGCAGTCGAACATGTTGGCCGACATATAGTAGCCATCCGGCCATACGCCCAGTTTGGGATAATCGGCCAGCCAGGGGTGCGAAGCGTCGTCGGCGCGGAGGGCATACCTCCACCAGCCTCCCGCAATCGGGTCGCCGGTCTTTGAGACGGCAATACACTCATAATATGGACCGGTGTCCTCGTTGACGTCGTCCCAGGCGAAATCAGTGACAATCCAGCGGTCGGCCGGCGCGTCGTAGAGGACGATGGGGTCGCCGTGGTTGCTGTCGTCGCACGGCGTGTTAGTGCCAAAAAAGAAGGTGTCGAAGGTCACGGCCACCTCGCGCACGCCAGTGGCTTTGTTGTAAATAGCAAACGCCGTGTTGACTGCCTGGACGTAGTAAACCGGGCCAACATCGCCGTTCGTATCCGGCGGCAAAGCGTTTCCTAAATTCCCGAAACTGAGTCCCTCAAAGCTTCGAAGCGGAGCAGGCATCCTGATCTGCGGCATCCCGGTCTGGGCGACCGCATCGGGGAGCCCCCCGGCGGCTTCCAGGCCGTCAGACAGAGGGTGCAGGCGCAGCCAGGGCTGTTGGCGGACTTCAGGTCCAGTCTCCACTTGCGGCAAACTGCGCAGGTCGGCGTTTAGCTCGACCGGGAGAATCGGCTCTCCGACGTAGGGGCCTTGCACGCCGGGCGCCGGCGCGACCGGCGTCGCGCTCTGACTGGCCTGTCCGGAGGTCGAAGCCTGCGCCGCCCGGTCGGGGCCGGAAACCGAGACGCTCAAAATGAACCCGGCGGCCAACAGCGCCAAACACCCTCCCCCTGCTCTAAGCCATTGAAAATTTGGACGCTTCATTTGTTTCACTCCTTGAATGGGAGGTGGAACGTCTCCGGCAGACGCCCCGGCGGGGCGTCTCTACCGCCTGACGACCTGACCTGTTTTGCGTGCGCACGGGGCAGTCAACCGGCGGGAGGTTTCCCGCTCCGCCGACATAATGTACCGCATCAGCCGCGAATTGCAAATCGGCCTCCTGGGCCATCGTTGCCCCTCGCCCTCACACCCGCTATAATCTCCACAGCCAAGAACCGGGCGTTTGAAAGAAAAAGGAACTGTCATGTTCAAAAAAGTCCTCATCGCCAATCGGGGCGAGATTGCCGTGCGCATCATCCGCGCCTGCCGCGAGTTGGGCATCCAGACGGTCGCCGTGTACTCGGAAGTAGACCGCCACGCGCTGCACGTGCGCTACGCCGACGAGGCCTACCTGCTCGGCCCGGCGCCCTCGCGCGCGAGTTACCTGCGGAGGGACAAGTTACTCGACATCGCCAAAAAGGCCGAAGCCGACGCCATCCATCCGGGCTACGGCTTCCTGGCCGAGCGCGAGGATTTCGCCCAGGCCTGCGCGGACGCCGGCATCGTGTTCATCGGCCCCAAGCCGTCGGCCATCGCGGCCATGGGCGACAAAGCCGTGGCCCGCGCCACCGTGCAGAAGGCGGGCGTCCCGGTCATCCTCGGCACTGAGGGCGAGGGCAGCCTGCGGGACGAAGAAATTATCGCCGTCGCTCCGCAGATCGGCTTCCCCCTGCTCATCAAAGCCACGGCTGGCGGCGGCGGCAAAGGCATGCGCGAGGTCAACGCGCCGGAGGAGCTGCCCGGCCTGCTCGCCGCCGCGCGCCGCGAGGCCGAGGCGGCCTTCGGCGACGGCAACGTCTACCTGGAAAAACTCATCACCCGCGCGCGGCACATCGAGCTTCAGCTCCTCGCCGACGAGTTCGGCAACGTCATCCACCTCGGCGAGCGCGAGTGCTCGCTGCAGCGCCGCCACCAGAAGGTGGTGGAAGAGGCTCCCGCCCCCGGGCTCGACCCGGGAATCCGGGCCCGCATGTTCGATGCAGCCGCGGCCTTGGGCCACGCGATCCGTTAT
>DAOTXG010000301.1:0-2612 GCA_034435515.1 Anaerolineales bacterium | reverse complement strand
ACCTGGGGGTCAACGGCGCGGTCACGACGTACACCCTGGACTTGAATGCCGGATTGACCCAGATCCTGGCCGATGGCACCCAGACGTACGTGTACGGCGATGGGCGGATTGCGCAACAAAGCGTGACGAGCACGGCCTATTTCCTGGGGGATGCGTTGGGGAGTGTGCGGCAGTTGGCGAATGCGAGCGGTAGCGTGACGCTGGCGCGGGGTTATGAGCCGTATGGAAGTGTGTTGAGCAGTGCGGGGAGTGGTTCACTGAGTTGCCTGAGGCCGCCGATGAGACGCTACTTATCGGCGGCTTTGTTTTGTTCGGCCTTCCGGTACTTCAATAAATCCGTTCGCCCGCGCAACTCGCGCACCGACCTTAGCCCCAGCCGCCGCAAAATCTCGCGCAGTTGTGATTGCATGGAAGCATAAAGATTGCAAATTCGCTCCGCGCCCCATTCGGGGCTGACGAGTTGCGAGAGTTCCGGGTCGGTCGTCGTCAGGCCGAAGGGACAGCCGCGCCCGCGCTCGCAGTTCGAGCAGCGCGTGCAGCCGAGCGCGACGAGTTCGGACGTGCCCAAGATACAACCGTCCGCGCCGAGCGCAATCGCCTTCGCCACGTCGTAGGCGGTGCGGATGCCGCCGCTCGCCATCACCACAATCTCGTCCCGGATGCCTTCGCTCACCAGGTATTTGTGCACTTTGGGGATGGCGTACTCGACGGGCATGGCGATGTTCTTCTTCGCGATTTCCGGGGCCGCGCCCGTGCCGCCATACGAGCCGTCAATTTGCACAATGTGCGCGCCCGCGTAATAACTGCCCACTGCCACCATGTCCACGTCGGTCGGCGTCGAAACTTTGACCGAGACGAGCGCGTTCGGCGCCATCGTCTTCACCCAGTCCACGTGCTTGCGGTGGTCTTCGACGGAGTAGACGCTGTGGAACGGGAACGGCGAGAACAGGCTCACCCACGGCACAGCCTCGCGCATTTTGGCGACGGCCAGGGTGGTCTTGTCGCCTAACAGGTGGCCGCCCAGCCCCGGCTTCGCGCCCTGTGCGTACTTGAACTCGACGATGCGCGCCCGCTGGATGGTCTCCTCCCGGACGCCGAACATGCCCGTGGCGATTTGCGTGATCACGTAGTCTTTGTAGGGGACGAGCGCATCCGGGTAGCCGCCCTCGCCTGTGGAGGTGAACGTGTTCCAGCGTTGGGCGGCTATCGCGCGCGCGAGCATTACCTGCTCGCTCACCGAGCCATAGGACATGCCCGCGCCATACCAGGGGATCGGAATCTCGATCTGCGGGTCGCGCGAAGCGGGGCGGCGGTTGAGCGGGAGCGAGGTATCAATCGGCGCGCCGGGCGGAAGCCACCCGGACTCGGGCAGGAACTTGAAGTCCAGCCGGTCAAACCCGCCGCCCGATTGGCCGACGCGGTATTCGAGGCGGTTGGCCGGAGGCTGGCCGGTCTCCGCCTGGACCCACGTCGAGAGAATCAGGTCGGGCGTCCAGCGCTTATCGCCCAGCGCCGGCGGCGGAAAATCCATCTCCGGCCAGCGGTGGAAGCCGTGATGCAGCGCCTCGGTGTGCTTCTCGACAATAAGTTGTTCAGGCGTCTTGGTCATTGAGTATTTTTTGTGCACGGATAACACGGACGCTTCACGCACGGATTTCACTGATTACTGTTCACTGCTCACTGCTCACTGTCCCCTGTTCACTTTCCTCTCCGTACCATCCGCGTTTATCCGTGTTCATCCGTGTCCATAAACCCCTGAATGCCCGCGAAAGCCTCGCGCTCCAGGTCGGCCTGGAACATGGCCCGCCCGACCTCGCCGCGCAGGCGGCGCACCTCGCGCAGGCCCATCGCGCCCATGATCTCCAGCAGTTGGTCGTGCCACGAGGCCATGAGGTTGATCAGCCGCTGCGCGGCCCAGCCCGGCTTGAAATTCAGCAGCTCAACTTTTGCCGAGGCGCGGTTCAGGCACTCCCCGCGAAAGCGGCCCTGCAGCGCAATCAACAGCGCCGTGTCGAGCGCGACGGCGTCGAGGCCGCAGATGATGGCCTTTGGCGCGTGCTCGGCGGCGACGATGCCTCCGCTCCCAATGAGCGTCGTCTGCTCGCGCACGCCTTCGGCGACCAACTGGTCGTGCGCCGACCGGATCGCGTCGAGGACAAACGCCTTCCCGGCCCGGCCATGATAATCCGCGGTCAGGTGGAACAGGCGGAGTCCGTGTTTGACGAGCGGCAGGAGGTCGTAGCCGAAGGGCAGGCGCAGGCAGATCAGGCTGTCCGGGTGACGGGCTTGCAGGGTCTGATAGGCTTTCTCGTCCCAGCCGTCGAGTTCGATCATCGGCGGCTTCACGCGCAGTCGCGGCAAATCCTTGATCTCTGATTTCTTGACGAGCGGAACTGCGGTGTGGCCTGGCAAGTTGAGGGCCAGCAGCCAGTGGAGCGGGACGACGGCCAGGCCCTGAATCCTTTGCGCGGCGGAGACGAAGGCCCGGAAGAGATTTTCCGACTCCGCCGAAAGGGGCGACGCGTCGAAGATGACCGGAATGGGGAGGCTGAACGTGCGGGGCAGTTCACCCGTCGGCTTGCCGGATGAGTCAAACGTCAGGTGGTCCGGCT
>DAOTXG010000300.1:0-6725 GCA_034435515.1 Anaerolineales bacterium | reverse complement strand
CGTGGTGTAGAGACGCCCCGGTGGGGCGTCTCCCCGGTGGGGCGTCTCCCCAGTGGGGCGTCTCCGGGAGACGTTCCACCGGAACGTCTCTACGGTAACCTTTGCGTGCACCCCCCAGGCTATGTTTCACTATACTGCGCGCGGGCACAAGTTGCGCTTTTGGAGCGTGCTATTGATCGGGCGGCAGTCCCAAAGGGATGCTTCGCGATTGCACTGCCGCCGCCCCGCAGTTGCACTGCGGGGCGAACAAAAAGCGCAGTTTATGCCCGCGGGAAGTATATCAAGGCAAAGACTGTGGTAAAATTTCGATACAAGATAAGCCCCTGTAGCTCAGTGGATAGAGCGCCACCCTCCGGAGGTGGATGCCGGTGTTCGAGTCACCGCAGGGGCACACGCCAGGCTCGGAGAACTCCGAGCCTGTTTCTTTGCCCCTTACAGGTTGGAACGACTGAAGTCGTTACTACGACGCCTCGCACAAGTTGGAACGACTGAAGTCGTTACTACAATGCCTCGCGCTGGTTGGAACGACTGAAGTCGTTACTACAATGCCTCGCACCGAGTAACGACTGAAGTCGTTACTACAACACTACAACTAGCGCGCTTCCAGGATGACCGCCGAGCGCGCTTGGACACGGTAAGTGGGACTCTCTACCAGCGGTTCCGTTCCGGGTTCCGAGTAATCGAGCGGAGAGGCCAGGGCCGTGTCCACCACGCGCCGCCAGCCTTCTCCGCCCGGCAGCCGGGGCAGCTCAAAGTCAAGCGGTTCCCAGTAGGCGTTCAGCATGACGTGCAGATGCTCGCCGGCCGCCGTGTGGTAGACGGAAAAGGCCAGGCTGTGCGAGTCAGTCCCCCAATCCGGCTGCCCCAGCCGGATGCCGTGCCAGGCGACCTCCGCCCCCCCCTCGGCAGACCAGAAGCGCTCGTCTTGAAATACCTGATGGCTGCGATTGAAGCGGATGAGCCCGCGGACAAAGCGCAGCATATCCGCGTGCGCGTCAAGGCCGCGCCAGTCGAACCAACTCGTCTCGCTATCCTGGCAAAAGGCGTTATTGTTGCCGTTCTGCATCCGGCGTACCTCGTCGCCCATCAACAGCATTGGAGTCCCCTGCGAGACCATGAGGATCGTCAGCAGGTTTTTCATCTGCCGAAAGCGCAGGGCTTGAACCGCTGGATCGTCGGTAGCCCCCTCGACGCCGGAGTTCCAGCTGAAGTTGGCGTCGGCCCCGTCGCGGTTGCCGAGGCCGTTAGCCTCGTTATGCTTCTGATTGTACGAAACCAGGTCGTAGAGTGTGAAGCCGTCGTGACACGTCACGAAGTTGATGCTGCGGTTCGGCTCGCGGTCGGGCTGAGGATAGAGGTCGGGACTGGCCATCAGCCGCGCGGACAGGCGCTGCACGGTGTTAGAATCGCTTTTGACGAAGCGCCGCACGTCGTCGCGATACTGCCCGTTCCACTCCGCCCACCTGTGCCCGATGAACGAGCCGACCTGATACAGCCCGGCGGCGTCCCACGCCTCGGCGATGATTTTGGTCCCGGCCAGCACCGGGTCGGACTCGATATCCCACAAGACCGGTGGGCTTTGCAGCGGCCGGCCCCACTCGTCGCGGGCGAGCACCGAGGCCAAATCAAAGCGAAAACCATCCACGTGCATCACCTGCGCCCAGTAGCGCAGACAATCCAGGATCAGGCGGCGGGGGATGGAGTGGTTGCCGTTGAAGGTGTTGCCGCAGCCGGTGTAATCGGCGTAGAAGGCGCGGTTCTCCTGGAGGATATAGTACGCGCGATTCTCGAAACCCCTAAAAGAGAGCGTCGGCCCGGCCTGGTCGCCCTCGGCCGTGTGATTGAAGATCACGTCGAGAAAGACTTCGAGGCCGGCGCGGTGCAGCCCCTTGACCATGTCGCAGAACTCGACGACCGGGCTGAGCGAGTCCGCGCGTGAACTGTACCCCCGGTGCGGCGCGAAAAAAGCCACCGGACTGTAGCCCCAGTAATTTTTCAAGCCCGGCAGCGCGTCTTGCTCGTCGAATTGCTGAACCGGGAGTAGTTCGACGGCGGTGACGCCCAGGCTCTTCAAGTAGGGAATCTTTTCGATCAACCCGGCGTAGGCGCCGCGCAGCCGAGGGGCCACGCCCGAGCTAGGATGGCGCGTGAACCCGCTCACGTGCATCTCGTAGATGACCGAACCGGCGAAGGGGCGCTGGAGCGGCTGGTCGCCTTCCCAATCGTAGGCGCGAGGGTCCACGACGACGCTCTTCAGCGCGCGCGCACAGTTGTCGCCGGGGCGCTGAGCCGCCTCGCGCGAGTAATTATCGCCGTACATCACTGCGCGGGCATAGGGGTCGAGCAGGACTTTCGTCGCGTCGAAGCGGTGGCCCTGCTCCGGCGCAAACGGCCCTTCGACGCGATAGCCATAGAGCTGCCCGGCCCGGAGGCCGGGCACGAAAACGTGCCAGTAGTAGAAAGTCTTATTGCGGGCCGGGTCCAGCGGGATGACGCGCGCGGGGCGCGGGTCATCATCGTGATCGAACAGCAGGAGTTGCAGGGCGGCGCAATTCTTGGAGAAGACGGAGAAGTTCACGCCGTCGCCGCGCACGGTCGCGCCGAGGGGGAAACAAACGCCGGGCAGGATGTCGCCGCTCACGATGCCATATAGTAGCCAGGATGCGGCGGAGGTCAAGTCGCAATATAATGGGCGTGCACGCAAGCGTTGTGAGGCAGACCGACGCGGTTTTGGAAACCGCGTCGGTCTCTCAGGAGGAGCTATGCCCCCCGTCGTCTTCGTCATGATTGACGGCCTCCGCCCAGAGGCTGTCACCCCAAACTATTGCCCGGCCCTCGCCGGGGTGATGGCGCGCGGCGCCTCCACGCTGCGCGCGGCGAGCATTCTGCCCTCCATCACCCTGCCCTGCCACATGACCATCTTTCACAGCGTCCCGCCGGAACGCCACGGCGTGACCTCGAACACCTGGAGCCCGATGGCCCGCCCGGTGCCGGGGTTGGTGGACGTGGCTCGCACGGCGGGCAAGCGATGCGCCTTCTTTTACAACTGGGAGCCGCTCCGCAATGTGAGCCTGCCCGGCAGCCTGTGGTTCTCGCACTTCCGCGATAGCGCCTACGACCGGGACGGGGATGTGGGCATCGCCGCCGAAGCCGCCCGTATGCTCTCCGACGACCCGCCGGATTTCGCCTTTATCTATTTTGGGACGGTGGACACCACAGGGCACGATTATGGCTGGATGTCGAACGAATACCTGACCCAGGCTGGCTTTGTGGATCAGTCGCTGAGGACGGTGCTGGAAGCGCTCCCTGGAGAGTGTTTCGTCCTGATCCACAGCGACCACGGGGGACATGACCGCAACCACGGGACCAACTTGCCCGAAGACATGACTATCCCCTGGGTGATTGCGGGGCCGGGCATCCGCCGGGGACACGCGCTCACGTCGGCAGTCAGCCTGCTGGACACCGCGCCGACGCTGGCCCGGCTGCTCCGCATCGCCCCACCCCTGGAATGGGAAGGGCGCTGCGTGGAGGAAATTTTTGAAGCGTGACCTCATTTGTGGTAAATTGCAGATATGCTCGACGACGACTCTGGCCCGGCGCGGACAGCGCGGCATTTGTTTCAGCGGGCCTATCTGCTGCAGCAGCGGGGCGCGCTGGCCGACGCCATGCGGCTTTACAAAGAATCCATCGCCCACTACCCCACCGCCGAAGCCCACACCTTCCTCGGCTGGGTCTATTCCATGCTCAACCGCTACGAAGACGCCATCGAGGAATGTCACCGGGCTATCACGCTTGACCCGACCTTTGGCAACCCCTACAACGACATCGGCGCGTACTTCATCGAGCTGGGCTGGTGGAAAGAAGCCATTCCCTGGCTGGAAAAAGCGCTGACCGCGCCGCGCTACGAAAACCGGGAGTTCGCGCACATGAACTTGGGGCGGGTGTACGAGCATTTCGGGCAGTGGGAGAAGGCCCTGGGCTGTTATCAAGACGCGCTGGTGCTCAACCCGGATTACTGGGTCGCCCGACATGCTTATCGCCTGCTACGTGGGAAGATGAATTAGAAAGTGTCTTCAGACGTAACTGCACTGCACGAGGCCGCCCATAACCCACACGTCAATCCAAGCCACAAGGGCGCCTGTAAGTTTTGCGTCGGCGTGTGGGAATAGCCAAACAGGCTGACGACCTGGAGGCAGACCATCCAGGCCGTAGCGAGAGACAGGCCAGGCAGTGTGCGCTGGTCGCTCGGCTGGGCAGCCTGTCGCCAGCCAGGCGCCAGGGCGAACAGGCCCAGGGCCAGCCAGGCTGCCGCCGCCCCCACGCCGTTCTCGGCCCAAAGCAAAAGCGGCACGTTATGAACCGGGAAGAGCGCGGCCGGCGGCTGGCCGGTCAGCGTGGCGGCGGCTTCCAGATAACGCCGCGTGCCGACGCCCCACCACGAGTGTTCCTGGATAATCTGCAGGGCCATCTGGATGCCAAGCCCTCGCATCCACAGGGACTGATGCTCCAAGGGCGAGGCGGCCGTCAGGCGCACCCAGAACAACTCGGGTTTCCAGACAACCACAGGGCCGACCACTGCGCCGACGATCACTGACAAAAAAGCCAACCGCTGGAGGCGCGAGTTTCTAATTATCTTCTGGCCGGGTCTCCCCCGGCGACAATTCACTCCCAGCCAGACCAGCGCCGCCGCGCCCCCCAACCAGGCCGCACGGGAAAACGACAGGGCGAGGCCGACGAGCAGCAGAGCCAATAGCGCCAGCCAGATATAGCGCCAGCGCGTCTTCGTCCCTACCCACAGTTCGACGGCAGCCACCAAGCCCATCGCCAGCAGCGCGCCCAGGTTGTTCGGGTGAGGCATGAGGCCGTAAGCCCGCAGGATGCGCTCGTCGCCGATCTGCAGAATACTTACGCCTGACAGCGCCGGATCCAGCCCAGGCTCGCCGAGGAACCACAAACCCGCATCGGCCTGGCGCAAGAACTGCGCCACGCCGACCGCCGCGTGGATCGAGGCCGCCGCGACGACCAGCGCCGCCACGTTTTGGGCATCCGGCTGCTCAATCACGACGAAAGCAAACGTCCCGGCCAAAAGCCCGAGCGCCATGACGGCCAGCAGGGCCTCGACCGGGTCGGGAGCGCAGCAGAGGCGGATCAGGGCCAGAACGATCAGGACGACCAGAAGACCGCTCACCACCCCGGCGCCCGATCTCAGGCCCCGGCCATAAATAAGTTCCCCCCAGACCCTGAGGGTCTTGGAGACCCTTAGGGTCTGAATCCCGACGCCGATGAGCCACAACGCCGCGCCCAGCGCGGCGAGGCCATACAAGGGGCCGAGGGCCACCACGCCCCGCAGCGGCGACTCCAGGCGCACCTGCGGCCCGAGCGTGAACACCCCGGCCGCCCGATTGGAATTCAGGAGCGCGAAAAAGGCGAAGACCGCCAGACAGACTCGCCCGGCCCGGCGCAGGCGGTTCGACTGACGGTTCAACCGTCGCTCACCGTGCGCGACAGTCATCACCCGGTTTGGTATCCCGCGTACAACTGCATAAAACGCTCGACGGTTAAGGGCAAGGCGAACCCGTTCTCGACCTGGCGGCGCGCCGCCTCTCCCAGCGTTTTCAGGCGCGCCGGGTCGCAGAGCAATTCGATCAACGCCTGGGCCAGCGCGTCTTCGTCGCGCGTCACCAATCCAATTTCCGGCAATACGCCCACGGGCGTGCCGACGACCGGCGCGCCGCAAGCCGCGGCTTCCAGTACCGCCATGCCCTGGGCCTCGTGCCGTGAGGTCTGAACCAGGACGGAGGCCTGACGATACACTTCCGGCAAGGCCGCATGGTTCACCGCGCCCCAAAAGCGGACCGGCAACCCCTCGGCCTGCCTTAGCAAATCCGCTCTGAGCGGCCCGTCGCCCACCAGCCACAGTTGGGCCTGCGGCAGTTCTTTGCTGACGCGGCGAAAAGCGCGCAGGAGCAGAGTCTGATCCTTGACCGGGTAGAGTGAGCCGACGTTGAGAATGATCCCTCCTCTCATCTGGTCGCCCTGAGACGAACCGCTCGACGCACTGGCGTGCGTCACTACCAACGCGCCAGAGGGAGGGGGGCAAAAGAGCGCCGTGTCCACTCCGAGCGGGACCCGCGTAATCTTGCGCTCGTCACACGCGCCGCGGGCGCGGGCTAATTCGCACAAGTATTGCGACCCGGCGGTGACGCGCGCTGCCTGACGAAGCGCCCACCGCACCAGAGTCTTGCGGCCCGGCAGAAGCAGCAACCCATAACCAAGGTCTGGCAGCCCAATCAATTCTCCGCCGGCGAGGGAGAGGATAAACCGGCAATTCAGCCGCCTCGCCGCGAGCGCGGCCACCCAGCCTGGCTCGTCGGCCCAAAAGGCGTGAATCACGTCGAAGGGCGATCGGCGATGCTCGGCGGTGATGGTCCGCAACGCCCGCACCCACAGGCTAAAGGCCCGCCAGCCTAAGCTTGGCGGCCATCGAGCGCATGGACGGTTGCGCCAAAGACGGGATACGTCCCGCCGCGCTCAGGCCAGCGCAAGGTGAAGACGTGGACGTCAGCCTGTTGGGACAACGCGCGCACGTAATTCAGCAGGGCCGGGATGCACCAATCCTGCTCGTGCGCGGAGAAGCCGGGGACGACGAGGGCGATCTTCATCCAGGAATTCAAGGAGCAAAGGGAACGGCAAGCCGCGATAAGGTATAAGGCCCGAGTTGGAGC
>DAOTXG010000299.1:0-3304 GCA_034435515.1 Anaerolineales bacterium | reverse complement strand
AACCGCTGGTAGCCGAGGTTGATGTACTCTTCGGCTTTGAACTGCGTCTCGGGCGAGGCCTGATTGGTCGTCTTCAGGTAGTCCAGGACGAGCACGTTAGGGTACGTCGTCGAGGACGTTTGCTCGAAGCAGCCAAACGGCATCCGCAGGATGCTGTCCAGCCCCTCGACCACCTGGCTGAGGATGCCTGGATAAATCTTGACGGTGAGCGATTGGGATCCGGCGATCACGTCGGTGGGGATGTCCACCGATTGGCGCACGGGCGCGCCGGGAGTCAGCCGGTCGGAGAGAGTGAAGAAGATTTGCTTGCCGTCCGGGTACACGCGCACATCTTTCTGGATGGCGTCGGACATCTGGCTGCCCCACGCGGTGACCTTGAACGGATGCGAGCCGAAGTCTTTGGCCCGGATGCGGAAGTAGGCGACGGTGATGTCGTTGGAGGCAATGGCGATCTCTTTGGTCGGCTCGTCGAGCAGCTCAAACCAGTTCGCCGGCTCCAGTTCGAGGCGCACAGTCTGCGGCTCCGTGAGATAGTTGAACACGCCGACCGGCACAGCCACCTCGTCGCCGACAGTGAGCGCCAGCGGGAGGTCGAGGTCAATGAAGAAATCCTGGAAGACGCGCAGGCCGCCGGTCGCGCTGCCCAACCGTCCATCCTGTGTGGAGGCGAGCGCGGTCATGCGCCAGGTGGTGATGCTGTCGGCAACCGGGATATCCAGGCGCAGATGGCCCTGCTCGTCGGTGACGGCATCGGGCAGCCAGAGCATCGTTTCGGGGAAGTACTGGCGCAGGCGGGGCGGCTCGGCGGTGCCCGTGGCGGCGCCAGCGGCTTTATCCGCCTCCACAGGCAATGCAGCCGCCTGGGTTGGTATCGCCGCCGGCACGGCTGCTCCCAACAGGACCATTTCCTCGGCCGCGCCGCCTGCCCCGCCGAAAGCGCGCCTAGCATCCTGGGCGACCGGGCCTGCGGCCGCGCCGCCCATCATCAATGCTGGCAGCGCGCCGAAGACGATAAACAAGGCGACGAACAAGGCCGCCAGCGCCGGCAGGACGCGCCACGCCCACGCGAAACTCGCGGCGCGGAGCAGGAAGGCCAGCGGCATCAGCGCGAAGGCGAGCAGGCCCCAGAGGATGACGCGGTCGCCGGGCGACACGCTGCCCTGCGAGGCGGCATACACCAAAGAGCCTAGCACGACGACAAACATCGGCAGCAGGCCCAGCATCCAGCCAAGCGCGCCGTCCTTGCGCAGCCAGGCTATCACGGCCAGCGTGAGATAGCCGGCGAGCCCGAGGAGCGCGAGGCCGAGAAGCAGGCCCTCGCCGTTCCCTTGCAGCTGATTCATGAAGAAACCCAGCCGGTCGAGCGGCGTCTGCACCCAAAAGTAGTTCTCGCCGAGCGGCCAGAGGAAGAAAAGCACGGCCAGCACGACCACGACGCCAACAACCAATAACATGCTGCGGATCAGGTTCTTTTCACGCCACACGGCGAACGCGCTCAGGCCCGTGACGGTCAGCGGGATGGCCAGCAGCAGGCCATAAAGCCCGGTACTGAGCCGGGTGAAGTAGTCCTGCTGCAGGCTGTAGGCGCGCTGGATGGCATCCTGATGTGAGTTGGCCTGCAAGGTGAAACTCACGTTGCGCGGCGCGGCGTCAGCCAGCGAGGCGCGGGCTGCGCCTTCCTGTGCGCTCCGCAAGGTGGGATCACTCACGGGCGGCTCGGTAAGGAGCTGCGGGACGCTGAAACCGTGCAAGTCGTACTTGGGCTGGAGCAGTTCCTGTTCGAGCAGGAAGTACAGTTTGGCGAAGCCGGGGTCCTGCTCGGCGAGGGCGAACACCGACTCGTCCACAACCGCCAGCCCGATGGCCGACTGCGCCCCCGCGCCGTCGGCGCCGTTGACCTGAATATCCAATCCTGCCGTGTCGCCGGGGCGGTACACATCGCGGTCGGGCATCAGCGTGAGGCTGAGGTCGGAGGCGGCGTCTACGACTACAAGCCGGGTGTCGCGCGTGATGCCGCCCCAGCTGAGGATCTTGTAGGCGTGCAGTTCGAGCGTGCCGTAAAGATCAGGCGTCAAATCTACGGCGACTTCAGCGTGACCGCCGGTCACGGGGATAGCGCGGGTGCTGACGGTCTGCCCCTCGCGCACGATGTCGAGGTAAGCCGTGCCCTGGGGCTGCGAGGTGAGCAGCGTCAGAAGCATAGTCTCGCCCACGCGGTAAACAGGCCGGTCGGGGCGGAGCAAGACGGTCTCGTCAGCCCACTCTCCTTCCAGATAAAAATCGCGGGCGGCGAAGTTGCCGCGCGAGTCGCGGGCGTCAATGCGGAACTGCTGATACGGGGTCTGCGGGATGAAGCGGACTTCGGCGAGGCCGTAGGGGCCGGTCTGCGCGGTGAGGGTCCGGTTGCTGTCGTAGAGCGTCAGCGCCAGGCTCGTTTCGGCGGGCGTGCCGTCGGGGTAACTCGTGAGCACGTACAGGATGTTCTCGACGCCCTGGCGGAACTGACCGCCCTCGGGGACGGCTTCGATGACGAGGGCATTCTGCGAAACGGGTAATGAGTCGTTAGTAATTTCGGTATGCTTGGCGAGGTCGGTAACGCTGGCCTGCAGGTAGAAGCGGCCCGCGCCGCCCTCGAGGTCGGTCCCGGCGATGTACGCCGGCAGGTCGAATTCAAAGTTGAAATGGCCCTCGGGGTCGGTCGCCCCCTGCTGGCTGACGACGACGTTGCGTTGCACGTCAAAGGTGAAACCTTCGAGCAGGACTTCGCCGCCCGCAACCGGTTTGCCAAAGAAGTAGTCTGCGCGGAGCGAGCCGCGCACGCGCGCGCCGGGGAGGTAGTAGGGGCGCTCAGTGGTCAGGTTAACGGCGAATTTGGGGAGGACGTAGTGCTCGACGGTGACGGTTTTCTCCGACGAGGTATTGCCGAGCGCGGCAGTGATTTTGTATGGGCCAGTGTTGACCTGCGTGGCGAGTTGAAAATCGGTTGCCGCCACGCCGTAATCGGAGGTCTTCACGGTCTTGCGGAAGACTTTGTTGCCCTTGCCGTCGGCGATGGTGATTTCGAGGTCTTGTCCGGCGGCAGGCTTCAGGTCAAACGCGCCGAGGGCCAGCGCGCGGACGTGTATCACCTGCCCCGGCTGATAGAGCGGCTTGTCGGTAGTGAGCAGCACCCGGTAATTGCGGGCAACGGTGACGGCGCGTTCCACCCGGTCAGAGCCGAGCGAGGACTTAGTCTTGACGACGAGGGTTTGATTGGGCGCGAGGCCTTCCGGGACGGTAAAGGCAATGTCGGCCGTGCCCCGCT
>DAOTXG010000298.1:0-2951 GCA_034435515.1 Anaerolineales bacterium | reverse complement strand
CAAGGAGGTCGGCCTTACCTGTCAACGAATTTAGAACGAATAAACGAATTTCCCATGCGCAGGCTCATTCGTTTATTCGTTGACCATTCGTTGACAGAGCGCCTCCTTGAAACGTATTAAGAGCCTTTCCTAAATTCGCTGTCGTGTTCTCTCAGCGCCGCGCTTTGAGACAGAGGGGCTTGGGCAGTTATCCTTCGTCAGTCATTTGATTTGCCTTTTGTGCTATTGGGATTATAGTACAAAGCAAACGGAGGAAAGCATGACAGACCTTCGCGCCGCGATTGAGTTCTACCACTCCCTCCTCGACGACGAAACAGCGCGGGAGAGCCAGGGGCAGTTGAACGACCAGCTCCACCGCCGCGAATTGTTCTTCGGCGAGCGCCCGCTGTGCACCGTCCTCCGCCCGCGCTTCCTCACCACCGAACAATATCACCTGCTCCAGCGCGCCATTCGCTCGGTCATGCCTGCCTTCGCCAAAGCGCACCAGGCGGCCATGGCCGACGCCAAATTTCGCGCGCAGTTCGTGCTCGCCGATTGGGAGGAGCAGCTCATCCAGTCCGACCCCGGCTTTCGCGCCCCCAGCCCCACCGCGCGGATGGATACGTTTTTCATGCCTCACCCCCCTTCCCCCTCTCCTGAGCCGCAGGCTCAGGAGAGGGGGACCCCCTTGCAGGGGGCAGGTGGGCCGGGGGTGGGGGGTGAGGCGCTTTTTATGACCGAATACAACGCCGAGACGCCCGCGGCCCCGGCCTACAACGACGTGCTCTCGGAGGTCTTCTTCGGCCTGGCGGTGATGCGCGCCTTCGAGCGGCAGTACGAAGTCCGCCCGCTCCCTGGCCGGCATCACGTCCTCCACGCGCTCCTCGACGCCTACTCCCAGTGGGGCGGGCGCGAGCGGCCGCGCCTCGTCATCCTGGACTGGCGCGAAGTACCGACCTACAGCGAGTTTGTCCTCTTCCAGGATTACTTCCGTTCGCAGGGGTACGAATGCCTCATCGCCGATCCGCGCGAGTTCGAGTACCGGGACGGCAAACTGCTGGCCGACGGCATCACGCCCGTCCACCTCATCTACAAGCGCGTGCTGATCAGCGAACTGGTCAACCGGTGCGGCCTCGACCACGCCGTAGTGCGGGCCGTGCGCGACGGCGCGGTGTGCATGGTCAACCCGTTCCGCTGCAAGATTTTGCACAAGAAGGCCAGCCTGGCCGTGCTGAGCGACGAGGCGAATGCGCCTCTGTTCAGCGCAGGGGAGGCGAAAGCCATCGCGACCTACATCCCCTGGACGCGCGTCGTCGCCGAGCGCCGCACGCTGTATGCGGGCCAGACGGTTGACCTGATGCCGCACCTCAGCGCGCACAAGGACGAGTTCGTGCTCAAGCCCAACGACGAATACGGCGGCAAGGGCATTGTGCTCGGCTGGGAGGCCAGCCAGGACGAGTGGGACGAGGCGTTGAGGGCGGCGCTGGCCGAGCCGTCTATTGTTCAAAAGAGGGCGCCGCTGCCGAGCGAGCCTTATCCGAGCCTGATCGAGGGCCAGGTTAAAATCTTCGACCGGATGCTCGACACCAACCCGTACATCTGGTATGGTGATTACGTCTCGGGCTGCCTCACCCGCCTCTCGACGGCGGCGCTGCTCAACGTGACGGCCGGCGGCGGCTCGACCGTGCCGACCTTCGTGATCGAGAAACGAGAGTGATTCGCAATCCAGTTGAGGAACGCTGACGAACGCTGAAAAAGCCGCTGATTGGCGCTGATTTTTACAATCAATGGATCACAGACTGAGAATCAAAAAATCAGCGTTTATCATCCCAATCAGCGTCATCTGCGTTCCCCCTATCGAGGCGCCTATGAAACGTCCTTCGCTCACGATCGGCATCGAAGAAGAGTATCAAATCATTGACCCGCAGACGCGCGAGCTGCGGGCCTACATCACCGAGTTGCTCGAGGCAGGCAAGATCATCCTCGCCGAGCAGGTCAAGGCGGAACTGCACCAGTCCATCGTCGAGGTCGGCACGCACGTCTGCCAGACGCCGGTCGAGGCCCGCGAGGAGCTCGTCCGCCTGCGCCGGGGCGTGATGGAACTGGCCGCCCGGAACGGGTTGAAGATCGCCGCCGCGGGCACGCACCCCTTCTCGCTATGGACCGAGCAGCCCATCACGCCTTTCGAGCGCTACATCGGCGTGCGGCAGGACATGGCCGACCTGGCCCAGCAACTGCTCATCTTCGGCACGCACATCCACATCGGCATCGAAGACCGCGAGTTCATGATTGACGCGATGAACGTGGCGCGCTACCTGCTCCCGCACCTGCTCTGCCTCTCCACCAGTTCGCCGTTCTGGATGGGGCGCGACACCGGCCTTCGCTCGTACCGGAGCATTATCTTCCGCAACTTCCCGCGCACCGGCATCCCGCCCACTTTTCGCTCGTGGAACGAATTGATGGAGACGGTGGACGTGCTGATCAAGACCAACTCCATCCCCGACGGGACGAAGATCTGGTGGGATATCCGCCCCAACTGGAACTACCCCACGCTGGAGATCCGCATCTGCGACGTGTGCACCCGCGTGGACGAGGCGATTTGCATCGCCGCCCTCTATCAGGCCATCATCGCCAAAATCTGGAAGCTGCGCCGCGACAACCTGACCTTCCGCCTCTATCCCGAAGGCTGGATTGAGGAAAACAAATGGCGCGCGGTGCGCTACGGTCTGGACGGCAAGATGATTGACTTCGGCAAGCAGGCCGAGCTGCCCGCGCGCGACCTGTGCCGCGAACTGGTAGGCTGGTTCGTTGACGACGTGGTGGACGAACTGGGCAGCCGGAAGGAAGTCGAGTACGCCTACCGCATTTTGGAGGAGGGGACGAGCGCCGACCGGCAGTTGGCGACTTACGCGCGCACAGGCGACTTGAAGGCCGTGGTGGATCAGCTGATTCGGGAGACGGAAGAAGGCGTT
>DAOTXG010000297.1:0-2646 GCA_034435515.1 Anaerolineales bacterium | reverse complement strand
CGGCCTGGCGCTCGCCGCCGTGTGGTTCATCTCGCGCTCAGCAGAAGCAAGCCTGCGACTGCGCGACCTGGGCCTGCCGCTGGCGGCGGGGCTGGGGTTCGGCCTGTTCTTCGTCGCGCTCGACCACGCGAACCGCGAGAGTGTGTTGTGGCCGGTGGTGGCCGCGCGGCTGGCCTCGGCCACCCTGCTGACGACGGTCGCCCGCTTCACGCGCCAGCCCCAACTGCCGGAGGTTGAGCACGTGGGGCTGATCGCCTTGAGCGGCGTGCTGGACACGGGCGGCAACGCCTTTTACGCGCTGGCCGCGCGCCTCGGGCGGCTGGACGTGGCGGCGGTGCTGGGGTCGCTCTACCCGGCCTCCACGGTCTGGCTGGCGTGGCTGATCCTGAAAGAGCGCCTCACGCGCGGGCAATGGGTCGGCGTGCTCGCGGCGCTGGCGGCGATTGTGATGATTGCGTATCAGGAAGTAGAGGAATAGCGCAATGGTGACGCGAACCGTGGTTCAGCAGAAGATTTTAGATTATCTCAACCGGCATATCACACTCGCCGCCTTAGTTGATTGGGCTGAGGATGCAATGATGGACGGCGAGTTTGAAGAGCGTGACGCCGACCTGTTGACCGAGATTATCGCCCGACTAGGACTGGTCGATGTGCAAGAGTTTGGTTTGTCGTGCGATGAGTGTTATGAGTTCTTAGCACGGTTGGGCTATCAAGTGCGCGTCACGGCGAGGTTGGCCTGATCGAAGCAGAATCAAACAAATGATGACTGTGAGTCTTGCCCCAGCTCCGACCCGCTCGCTCAGCCGCGCCGAAGCCGTCGAATTGGCCCAAAAATGTGCGCAGGTGCTCGTCGAGCAGTTCGGCGCGCGGCGCGTGATTCCCTTTGGCTCGGTCACGGGCGCTTCGCCCTGGCATTCCCGCTCGGATATTGACCTGGCGGTTGAGGGCCTCGATTCCAAGGTCTTTTTCAAAGCCTGGGCCGCGCTGGACGAGTGCGTGCCGCCGGGTGCCTTCGTTGAGATTGACCTGATTGACTTGAACGAAACACCGCCGGAGCTGCGAGCATTAATCTTGGGAGAGATGATCATGCCCAAAGACAATCCCGCCGCATTGAAACTTGAAATTGAGAACGAGCTCAAAAATCTTGAGCGTGTTGTAAAGAAGCCGGGGAATAGAATTCCCCGGCTGAAAGCATGGAAATCGGCTAAAGCCGATTGGCGCTGTTTACAGTCCGGTTTACCGGACTTCCACGTTTTCAGCCGGGAGATTGCATCTCCCGGCGTGGGTGGGGCGGAAGGGGAAAGCCGTTACAAATGACAGCGAGAGTTGCACTGGCCCCGGCCCGCTCGCTCAGCCGCGCCGAAGCCGTCGAATTGGCCCAAACATGCGCGCAGGTGCTCGTCGAACAATTCGGCGCGCGGCGCGTGATTCCTTTTGGCTCGGTCACAGGCGCTTCGCCCTGGCACTCCCACTCGGACATAGACCTGGCCGTGGAGGGGCTGGCGCCTAAACAGGAGGCCGAAGCGTGGGCCGCATTGGGTAGGCTGTTGCCGCCAGAGGCATCCATTGAGATTGATTTGATTGATCTGGATGAGGCCCTGCCAGAACTACGGGCGCGAATTTTGGGGGAAGTGAAAATGCCCACCGAAAATATCCCGGCTTTGCGGCTTGAAATCGAGGACGAACTCAAGAGCCTCCAGCGCGTCGTGGATAAAGTGGTGGAATACCTGCCGCGCACTGGCGAGCAGGACGAGCCGGAGCAGGTGATGATCGCCAAGTACGTGCACGACTTCTATAACGGCGTCGAGCGCATCTTCGAGCGCATCACCGTGCGCCTCGAAGGCGAACTGCCGGGCGGCGACCGCTGGCACATGGCGCTCCTGGAGCGTATGATGCAGGAGATACCGGATGTGCGCCCCCCAGTGATTAAGCCGGAGTTTCACGCCCAGCTTCTGAACTTTCTGCGCTTTCGTCACCGCATCCGCCATGTTTACAGCTACGAGTTGGAGTGGAGCAAGGTGAAAGAGCGCGCCGTGGAATTGGCTGACGTAATGCGTCAACTGCGCGAGGCGCTGGAAACTTTCTTGCGCCGGTTGGAGGATCAGGGTGCACAGACGCATGACCAGTCGCAGTGTTAGGACTCGTCCAAGAATAAATTCCGCCCAGACCCTAAGGGTCTCTGAGACCCTTAGGGTCTGAAAGGAGGTACTCATGCTCACCGCCGATAGAATCATCCCCACCACCTGCCCCTACTGCGGCGTAGGGTGTACGCTCGAATTGCATCTCAAAGATGACTTCATCTACCGCGTCACCTCGCCCTTTGACTCGGTCGTCAATCACGGCAACCTGTGCGTCAAAGGGCGCTTCGGCTACGACTTCATCTACAGTCCGGAGCGGGTGACGACGCCCCTCCTCCGCAAGACCCCGCAGACGCCCGGCCAGCGTACGCAAGCCTTCGACCGCTCCGAGTGGCGCGAGGTCGCGTGGGACGAGGCGCTGGACTACACCGCCGACCGGCTGGTGGAGATTTACAGGCGCGACGGGCCGGAGGCGCTGGCCGTCTACTGCTGCGCCAAAGCGACGAACGAGGACAACTATCTCCTGCAAAAGATGTTCCGCGCGCTATTCCGCACGAACAACATGCAC
>DAOTXG010000296.1:0-5625 GCA_034435515.1 Anaerolineales bacterium | reverse complement strand
GCCAGGCGCCCTTTACGCTCCCGGACCAGGTGTACGGCTTTACCCCCTCCGGCGGTGGCCTCTCTAACCCGACGTGGACGGGCGGGGCTGGGCGGGTGGCGCGCGGCTTCCGCGGCACCTCGCTTGAGGGCACGATGGCCCATGAGATCAACCACAACCTGGATCGCAGCACTACCGGCACCTGGGGACGGCATGTACCTGGCGGCTGCGGTGCGCTCGGCCCTGACTCTGCTTGGCCCTACGCCAACGACGACATCCAAGAGGTCGGCTTCGATACGCGCCAGCCCTGGGTGGATACGGCCTCCCAGGTCAGCGTCGTCCCCAGCAACTTCCCGGACTTCATGTCGTACTGCCAGTCGGGCAAGCTGCCTACCAAGTGGATCTCCCCTTACCGCTGGACGAACCTGTTCAACAGCTTCGGAGCACCTGTCAATGTTGCCATGCTGGCAAGCGCACAGCAGATTCAGACTGTGTTCTATTTATCCGGGGAAATTCATGCTGACGGAACCGGCAGCTTGTATCCGGCCTTCCTCCAGCCTGGGATCCCATCGGAACCCCGTGAGCCGAGCAACGCCGCAATCGAGCTCTTGGGCCCAGGCGGGCAGTTGATCAGTAGCCTCCCCTTGTACGTGGAATTTATCCCAGATCCAGAAGAGCCGGTCACTACCGTTTATTTCAACTCCCAGATCCCCTATGCACAGGTGGAGAAGATCGTTCTCAAGTACAACGATCAAGTCTTGGACGAAATCGTCGTCTCCCCCAACACTCCCTCGGTCACGGTGGAGGCGCCTCAGGGCCGCGTTCTGGCGCCGGATGACAGCCTGACTATCACCTGGAGCGCCTCTGACCCGGATGGCGATCTGTTGAGCTTCACCCTCCTCTATACGCCTGACGATGGGCAGAACTGGTACCCGATCGCCTCGAACATCACTGGCAACAGCTACAAGGTGGATACCGCCACCCTACCTGGTGGGGCGAATGGGCGCATCCGCGTGATTGTCACCGACGGCGTGAACACTAATCAGGACGATTCCGAGCTGTTCACCTTGAGCGATCACAGCCCTCTGGTGTTCATCAGCGGCCCGGAGAAAGTGCCTACGGGAACACGGGTGGAATTAACGGGAGAGGCTACTGACCCTGAGGATGTATCCATTCCCAACGAATCCTTCGTCTGGACGGAAGGCGAGGCCGTCTTGGGCACCGGGCGCCAGCTCTCTGCCCTCCTTTCCCCGGGCTGGCATACAGTCACGCTGTCAGTTAGTGATAGCGACGCGAACACCGGGCAGGCCACCTTCCAGGTGTTCGTCGGCTACCAGTTGTTCTTACCAATAATTCAGCGTTAATCTGAGACACTGAGCGGTGGTAGCACCTCACTTAATCGTGCTCAGGTGGCCCACCGCGCGACCAGTTCGCGCGTCTCTTGGGACAGCCGGCCGCGCCGCTTTGGAGGTTCCCAACGCGGGGGCGGCAGTTGAACTGCCGCCCCCGCAGCCGTTACTCTCGTTTCCCGCGGTGCCACAAGGCTTCATCTAAACTCGCTCTTGGGGAATCACCGGCGTGCTCTCCACAAACCCCCGCATCACCATCTCGGGCAACTTCGTGTAATACTTCAAAATCGTCGCAGGGGTGTCGCCGGTGTGACCATCACGGCTGCTGGGCTTTGCTCCAACTCCACACTACGGCTCACGCAGGTGGTTCTCAATGAGTGTCAGCTGATTACGAAGTTGAAATATATCGGCCATGCAAAACTCCAATTACCAACTACTAATCGCCGATGTGGGGGCCGGCAATTGGGGATTAGTAATTGTGCATCGCAATCCCCAGCGGCGTGACGAACAGCGGTTGGCCAGGGACGAGGGTTCTTACGCCGGTGATTTCCTCAACCACCCGGTCCATGCCGGGAAACGCGCACGTGCCGCCGACGAGATAAAGCGTATCTACCGGGTGGTCGGCGATGTGGCGGCGGACGATGGTCCCGACTTTTTCCATCACCGGACGGATGACCGGGAACAGCACGGGCTGCCGGGCCGGGTCCTTCTTCAACTCTTCGGCCTGCTCAAAGGTGATGTTCTTCGCCCCGGCGATGACGAGCGAGAAGTGCGTGCCGCCGGTCGGCTCGTCGGCAGTATACACGACCTGCCCCTCGCGGAAAACCGCGATGCCGGTCGTCCCGCCGCCCACGTCCACAATCGCGCCATCGTGGATTTGCAGGACGTTGTTCGCGGCGGTCGGCTCGTCCACCAGCCCGGTGCATTCCAGTCCGGCGGCGCGGAGCACGTTGGCCGTCGCGCGCACCTCGGCCTGCGGCACGCCCGGCGGGTAGCCCGAGGCCGCCGAGGTCAACTCAAAACCGAGGCGCTCCTCCACCCGCTGCTTCATCTGCCTCAGCAACTCCACCGCGCCGACGAAGTCCACGACCAGCCCATCGCGCACGACCTGCGCGAACTGATACTCCCCGCCGATGGGCTGATAGTTCTCGTCCAGCACGGCCAGCACGGTGTAGGCTGTCCCGAGGTCAACGCCCACATGCACCGGGCCACGGTAGTGGCCGTTCGTGCGCCCGGCCATCACGTCATCAGTGAGGGAGAGGAGGAAGTCGAGATTGGGGTTCATCGGAGACATTCATCCAGTAAGACTCGCATCGTTCTGCCTCATAAAAGTCTCTTGAATCATCTCCAATACCTGCAATACATGCTCGCGGCTGACCGTCGGGAAGTCGTCAAGAAAATCGTCGAGGCTATCTCCCGCTTTGAGGTAGTCAATGAAGGTCTGGAACGGAACGCGCGTTCCGGTGAAAACCAGCGCGCCGCCGAGAATGTCAGCCGAGCGCTGAACAATTGTGGAGAGGTCTTTAGTTTGAGCAAGCATGGTCCATACTCCTTTCAACAAACAACCTCGCAGTTCTCATTGTACTATAGAGATTAAGAAAATGATTTTGACTCGGTGTCAACGGATATAAAACGGATAATCGGATTTATCACACACTATCCGTTTACGCGAAGCGGTTTCGTATCCGTTGACACCAGATTCAAAAAGCAAATCTTAACCTCTATATTATATCTTGCCTACCTATTGATTTACGCTCTTAACTGATTTCAAGGAGGTCAGCCAAACCTGTCAACGAATTTGAAACCGCTTCGCGTAAACGAATTTCCCACGCGCAGGCTCATTCGTTTATTCGTTGACCATTCGTTGACAGAGCGCCTCCTTGAAACACATTAAGAGTCTCGCTGTTTACCAAATGACTTTGACCGGATATTAAGCAATGGCCGCATCATGGCTGATGAGAAGGGCATCTTCGACGTCCTACCAGATGAAGGCGTGAGTATCGAACAGCAGTTTCATGCGGCTCTGGCCCAGAAAGCTTCCGGCAATGGCTCATCGAAATCGTCGCTGGTCCAGAATGATCCTGAATGTAAGCCGGCGGTGCGCGAGACAAATGGCACAAGTCGCGCGATGGGCTTGTTGCCTTCAGTGAGAATGATTTCTGTACCTGAGACGAGCAACGAGAGCAAGTCTTTCAGATGGGCTTGCACCTCACTCAAGTCAATACTCTTTGTCAACATAGTCAGCTTTCCTGCAGATCGTTGGCTTCTTCAACTCCAGCCAACACTGATTTAAGTATAGCGTCTGAGTCAAGCGCCTGGTGATGACAATCACCTACAGGCGGCAAGCCGTCACTCTAACTCCCCACTCTAACTCTCCCTACCCGCTCGTCAACTGATACCCCTCAATCTTCCCCCCGTTCAAATTCACAATCACGCCGTGCAAAATGCCCTCGCCGTACTCGCTGCCGGGGTTGATGCACTGGGTGCGGCCAATCTTGATCGCGCCGCGGCTTTCGTGAATGTGCCCGTGCAGGGCGAGCAGCGGCTGGTATTTGTCAATCGCCGCGCGCACCGAGGTGCTCCCCGCACCGAACAGCACCGGGTTGCCGGCTTCCATGATGACCGTCGGCGGGTCGGTCGAGGTGTCGAGCATCGGGCAGGTGTCGAGCGTGCTGTCCTTGGGCGGGCAGTGGAAGTTGAAGACGCAGCGTGAGAAGTCGCTCACGCCTTGGACCACTTCCTCAATCCGGTCCGCCAACTCCCCCTCGGTGATCTCGCGCGGCGTGTGCCAGGGCGTCTCGTTGCTGTAGCCCAGGCTGACCATGGTGTGGTCGTCGTCAATTTTGACCACGTGACCCTCGCAGGAGACGACGTGCTCTTGCGCGTGCTCCTCCAGCGCCGCGAGCACCTCCCACGGATCGTCGTTGCCGCCCGTCACGTAGCACTTGCGCTGCGTCCCCTTGAGCCGCTCCTCCGCGAGGTGCACCCAGTCCACCAACCGCTGGCGGGCGGCCTTGACGAACTCGCGCTCAATCGCCGCGCGGTCGTCCTTCATCGCGTTGTACTCGTCGGGCGAGAGGAGGATGGAATAGAAGCCGAGGGTGCCGAGTCTTTTCTTGAACTCGGCCAAATCGGCCTCGGTCCTCATCTCGTGCGTCTGCCCGTGCAGACGGGCGCGATATTGGCCGCCCTCCTGCACGATGGGCACGAGCAGTTTCCCGGCCACGTCCCCGCCGAGGATGAGCACGTCGGCTTCGTAGAACTTGCCCGCGTTGACGAATTTGCGGAAAGAAACCTCCGAGCCGTGAATGTCGGTGGCGAAAAAAATGCGCGTAGCCTTTTGGGCGGGTTTCTTGCCGAAGCGGAACATGGAATTACGGGAACTCAGGGAACGGAAGGAACTGAGAGAACTGAGGGAACTGAGGAAGTTCCTTCAGTTCCCTCAGTTCTTAAGTTGCTTCCGTCGTTTCTACCTTGACTGCTCGCGGACGAGTGCGGCCGTAGTATGCAAGCGCCATGGCGAGCGGGACGAGCGTGACCGCGAGGCTGACCCAGGCGATGACGGCGTAGCCGAACACGGCGAAAACTACGCCGCTCCCCAGGTTGCCCGCCGCCGAGATCAACGCGACGAGCAAGTCGTTGCTTCCCTGCATCCGCCCGCGCTCGGCAAAGGTGAGCGTGTCGGTGAGCAGCGCGCCGCCGGCCACGTAGCAGAAGTTCCAGCCGAGGCCGAGCAGGAACAGCGCGGTCGCCAGCACGTAGGTGTTCTGCGACACGGGCGCGAGCAGGCAGGCCGCAATCAGAATCGCCGCGCCCGCGACGATGGTCGGCGCGCGGCCCAGTTTGTCGGCGAGACGCCCCGAAACCATGGACAAGCCGAACATGCCCAGCGTGTGCGCCATGATGACGAACGAGACGTCGCCGAGGCCGTGATGGTTGTGCTTCATGTGCAGCGAGGTGATTGCCATAATCATCACCATCACCAACTGCCCCAACGCCATCGCCGCAATCGCCAACTGCGTGCCGGGCTGGCTCAAAATCTCGCCGGTCGGCCGCAGCCGGTCCGCGTCCGCGCCCGGGATGTTTTCGGCTGGGCGCGCCTCGATCATCCGGCTCAGGTCGCGCGGGTCGGGCCGGAGGAAGAGGAAGATAAGCAGCGCGCCGAGGGCGAACAAGGCGGCGCTGGCGAACCACGGCCCAGCGAGCGGGTTGGCTTGAAATTGTTCGGCCAGGTTCCCCATCGGGGCCACGAGGGCCGGGCCGAGGACCGCGCCCACCGTCCCGCCGAGGACGACGA
>DAOTXG010000295.1:0-15676 GCA_034435515.1 Anaerolineales bacterium | reverse complement strand
GCCTCCCGGCCGGCCCCCGCCCCACCCCGCCAACCGCCCTCACCCGCGCCCGCCCAACCGCGCCAACCGGCCTCCCCACGCGCCGCAGCGCAACCGCTCCGCCGACCGGAACCGGCGCCGGCGCCCCACGCCCATCAGCCGTTGAGTGAAATCTTCTGTTCGAATTGCAGCGGCGCGGGCCTCAGCCTGCAACCGGACGGCCAGGCCGTCTGCCGGTTTTGCGGAACGGCGAACGTCGTCCAGGGTGAAATCTGCTCTGAGTGTGAACACGTGAACGCCCTCGGCGCGGAGCATTGCGAGAACTGCAACGCGGCGCTCGTCCGTTTTTGTCCCACCTGCCAGGCCAGGAATTGGAGCGGGTTGGAGAACTGCGCGGAGTGCGGCAACCCGCTCGACGTGCTGGCCTATTTGAGCGAGCGCTGGCAACTGGGCACGCCGGAACACCAGAGCCGGCAGCTGGACTCAGTCAAAGCCCTCAAAGCGGCCGAGGAGGAAGCCGCCCAACGCCGCATGGCGCAGATGATGGAAGCCGAACAGCGGCGGCAGAAGGGCCTCCGCGAGGCCGCCGCGCGCCGCGCCGCCCGCGAGCGGCAGATCATGACCCTCCTCGCCGTCGGCCTCGTCCTGTTCGGCCTGCTCGTCGTCGGCGGCCTGCTCCTCGCCGTCCTGTCCCAATAACGCCGCCTCGCGACCCCCCTGAACACGCAATTACTCCTTACTTCTTACTCCTTACTCCTTACTCTTTACACTCCCCGCCCATGCCCTCCTCCCCTCCCTACACCGTCCAACTCCCCCTCTTCGCCGGCCCGCTCGACTTGCTCCTGCAGCTCATCGAGCGCGAAGAACTCGACATCACCAAAGTCTCGCTCGCCCAGGTCACCGACCAGTTTCTGGCTTACATCAAGATTCTGGAGGACCTGAACATCGGCGACCTGGCCGACTTCGTCGTCGTCGCCGCGCGGCTGCTCCTCGTCAAGAGCGAAGCCCTGCTCCCGCGCCCGGCGGAGCGCCGGCCCGACGAAGAAGACCCCGGCGACGAACTGGCCCGGCAGTTGTTGGCCTATAAGCGCTACAAGGAGATCGCGGGCGCGCTGCACGAGCGCGAAGAGGCCGGCCTGCGCGCCTATCTCCGCCTCGCGCCGCCGCCCAAAGTGGAAGCCCGCCTCGACCCGCGCGGCCTGACCCCGCTGGCCCTGCTCGACGCCCTGCGCCGCGCGCTCGCCGTCGCGCCGGACAAGCCCGCGCTCGGCACGGTCGTCGCGCCGCCCAAAGTCACCATCCGCGACCAGATCCACCTGATCGCCCGCGCCTTGCGGGCCTCCCCCCGCCTCAGTTTTCAAAAATTGCTAGAGAACGCGACGAGCCGCATGGAAGTTCTCGTCACCTTCCTGGCCGTCCTCGAACTCATCAAGCGCCGCAAGATCGAGGCCCGCCAGGAGCGGCTGTTCGGAGAAATCGAACTATTGTCTGTTGGGGAGTGGACGGAGGACGACGTGGCGGAGCTGGAGTTTGAATAGAGGATTGGAGATTAGAGAATTAGAGATCAGAGGTCAGAAGGCCCTTCTCCAACTTCCAACCACCATCTCCAATTCTCCAATTCTCTAATCTCTAATCCTCCACAAGGTAACCCCTACCCCGGCCCCCAGCGTGTCAATCAGCACGTCCACCGGGCCGGCGCCGCGTCCGGCGACAAACGACTGGTGAAATTCGTCTGTCACGCCGTACAGCCCGGCCAGGCAGACGGCCAGCAGCGCCTGCTGCGGCGTGGGCCGCGCGCCGCGCGAAGCGGCCAGCCCGCGCAGGTAAGCCGCCCCCAGCAGGCCATAGCCCACCAGATGGCCGCTCTTCTTCACCAGCGAGTCCCACAGGCCGAAATCGGGCACGCTGTTCTTGGGAAACGACGAGAACGTAAAGATCACGGCCATGACGATCAGCGCCGGCCCCCACCGCCACAGCCAGGTTCCCAGACTGCGAAATTTGATCAAGATCAACACGGCTGGCTTTGCCCTGAGTAAATTAGACCTGTCAGGTCTGACAGACCTGACAGGTCTTTGAGCGTCTTCGCGCGTCAACGTCGGCAGGCGGAAGAGCCGGGCCAGGGTCTTAGAAGAACCGCACGATAGAGATCAGCAACAAGAAGCCGCCGATGACGATGCCCGTGATGGCCCAGTTCTTGCCCTTCATCAGCTCCTGAGCGGCGCGATAGCCCAGGACGCCGGTGCCGATGCCGGCCAGGCTGAAGACAAACCCCAGGCCTACACCCAGCTTGCCCACGGTGGTGCTGCTAATAAAGAGCGCCAGCAAAGCGACAATGCCAAAGAGCACGCTCGCCTGGGCGTATTTATTTCGGGGCGCTTTCGGCTTGGGTTCAGCGGGGGCGGGGGCGGGTGTGGGAGGAGTGGACATGAGATATTCCTTTCTGATGGGATGGGATTGAATAATCAGACCTCAGAAATCCGGTTTCGCCCCTTCGGGGAAACCAGGCTTCTCTGCCAGCATGCTGCAAGTATGGACTCAAAGAGCATTCTTGGCAAGCGCTACCCTGGTCACGGTCAGAGCATTTCCACAGGCGTGGGCGGCTCGCCGCCGCGATGGTCGCGATTGCCAATGGCTTCCACGGACAAGGGTGGAGCGCCCCCTACCGATACACCAGCCACCCGAAGAGCGCCGCGCCAAAGATGACGACCGCCGGGTTGATGCGGGTGAGGGTCAACAGCGCGAACGCGACGGCGACAATCAGGAACTTGTCCCATCCTTGCTGGGCCGCCTGCGCCCAGCCAAGCGATTTAGCCTTGAAGACCGTGAAGGCCATGTCGTAAGCCGTCCACAGCAGGAAGCCGACCACCACCGGGCGCACGGCCTCCAGCATGGCCTTCAGCGTAGGCGAGTCCTTGATCTGGAAAAAGTAGGTGACGGCGAGCAGCATGAGCAACGTCGTCGGCATGACTGTGCCGGCTGCACCCGCCGCCGCGCCCCAGAAGCCGGACAGCTTGTAGCCCACGAACGCCGAGACTTGAGGCGCGATCGGCCCCGGCAGCGAATTGCCGACCGCCACCGAATCGGCAAACTCCTCCGGCGTGACCCAGCCAGCCGCCACCGTCTCGCGCTGCATCAGCGCTAACGAAGCCGGGCCGCCGCCCCAGGAAAGAAACGCGACGCGCGTGAACAGCCAGAAAATTTGCCAGTAGATCACCAGGCCCTCCTCGTTATTCTGCCACGACCAGTCAGGTTCATTTGCGAAAATTAGCGCAAATTCGCAGATTCATCAAAGCGCGGTCTATGCCTGCGCCGAGTCTATATTGTCCGCCATCGGATTCCGCCTGTCATTGGTAATACCGGGTGATTGACGGTCTTCCCCTCTTTGCCATAAACTTTCCATTTATGGGGCAAGTCCTCGAGCGCAAACTGATTGTGCAGGAACGCCCGGCGCGCGTGTGGCGCGGCGGCAGCGGCCCGGCGCTGCTCCTGCTCCACGGCGATCTGGGTGACGCGCGACTCTACTGGGAACCCGTATGGACCGCCCTGGCCGACTCGTTTACCGTCGCCGCGCCTGACCTGCCCGGTTTCGGCGGGACCGCCCCCCTGCCCAAACCCAGTTTCAGCGCCTTTGCCGATTGGGTCTCCACGCTGATGGAGACGCTCGGCTTTCCGCGCGCGATGGTCGTCGGCAACTCGTTCGGGGGAGGCGTGGCCCGCCTGTACGCGGCCGCCAACCCGGCGCGCGTCGTGCGCCTGATCCTGGTGAACGGCGGCGCGCTGCCCCGCATTCCCGGCCCGGCCCGCTTCCTCATGCGCCTGCCTGTCATCGGCGATTGGGCGTTCGAGATGATACGCCGCCAGACCTCCTCGCCCGCCGGGCTCAGGCTGCTCTTCGCCGACGACCCCCGGTTTACGCCCGACTTTATCACCCGCAGCCAGAAAGAAACGCGCGGCTTCGTGCGCACGATGCGCCAGGCTGCTCTGGCCGACCTGCCTGCTCGACAAACACCTCTCAGCCCGACCCTCCTCCTCTGGGGCGAGGCTGACCGCTTCGCGCCGCTGAGCCGGGCGCGTGAACTGGCCGCCGCCATCCCCGGCGCGCAGATTCAAGCCATCCCCGCCGCCGGGCATATGCCGCAGCTTGAGCGGCCCGCGCAATTCATCGCCGCCGTGCGCCAGTACTGCGGACGACACTAATGGCGCTCTCAGCAATTGCTCTCCAACCGCGTCCTCGCGGTTGGGCACTTCCCCGCCGCGGGGACACGGCTGGGGAGCGTTAGTGTGCCGCAAAGTTTGTCAGCAGTTGCACTGCTGACAGCAGCCTTGCCGCAGTGCAACTGCGGCAGAACGAAGTTGCCTGACAACATTTGCGCGCACACGAGCGTTGAATTCACATGCTGACAGCGCCCTCCGCGTGGTACAATTCGGCGCTATGAAAAGACCACTGCAAGGCCTCATCCTGGCTGCCGGGCTGGCGCTCTCTGCCTGCGCCCAACCGGCTGAGGTGACGCCGCTCGCCAGCCCAGTCCCCTCGGCGACACTTGCGCCCACGCTGTCCCCCAGCCCGACGCCCGTTCCGCCCACCGCGACGACCGCCCCCCAACCCACAGCCACCGAAGCCTCGCTCTTCGCGCTGGTCACCGAGGCCGACTGGCAGATCGGCCCGGCAGGGGCCAGGGCGACCATCGTCGAGTACGGCGACTTTCAGTGACCGTACTGCGCCCGTCTTGTGCCCGTGCTGGCGCAAGTGCAGCAAGAATATCCGGACGACGTCCGCATTGTCTACCGGCACTTCCCGTTGATTGACAAGCACGACAAGGCCCAACTGGCCGCCGAGGCCGCCGAGGCCGCCGGGGCGCAGGGGAAATTCTGGGCCATGCACGACTTGCTTTTCGAGCGGCAGGCGGAGTGGGCCGGCGTTGAGCCGGCGGCGTTCCGCAAACTGCTCGACGGGTATGCCGCGGAACTGGAGTTAGACGCGCCGCAGTTCGCCGCGGCGCTCGACGGCGGCCAATTCACCGCGCGCGTGACCGAGGCTTATCAGGCCGCCACGCGGATCGGCATCCCCGGCACGCCTTTCCTGCTTTACAACGGCGACCCGTATCAGGGGCCGTTGAGCCACTGGGCGTTTGCGGCCCTCGTCAAGCTGGAAATGCTTAAAGACCGCCAGTTCCAGTCCCCCCCGCCGGAGGTCATTGACCCATTCCGCAAGTACACGGCCACCCTGCGCACGGCCCGGGGCGAGATTGTCATCGAACTGTTCGCCGAACAGACGCCCATTACGGTGAACAACTTCGTCTTCCTCGCGCGCGCCGGTTGGTTCGACGACGTCACCTTCCACCGCGTCATCCCCGGCTTTGTCGCGCAGTCCGGCGACCCGAGCGGCACCGGGTTCGGCGGGCCGGGCTACGTCATCCACGACGAGATCGTCGAGGGCCTGCAATTCGACGCGGCCGGTTTCGTCGGCATGGCGAACGCCGGAGCGAACACCAACGGCAGCCAGTTCTTCATCACCCTCGCCGCTGCGCCGGATCTGAGCGGCAAGTATACGCTGTTCGGCAAAGTGGTCAGCGGGTTGGACGTGTTGGCGAAGATAACACCGCGCGACCCTTCAGCCGATCCCGAGGCGCCGCGGGGGGATACGATCCTCTCGGTGACGATTGAGGAACAGTAGGAAATCCCAAACCCGAGCGACGCGTACGCGGAACCCTCCCAAAAGCCCAATCCTTAATGAAGAAGAAAAATCGGCGGTCTGCGCCGCCTGCTCCGTCTTATACCGCCGTCTACGTCATCGTCGGCCTGCTCGTGTTGGCCGGCGGTTTCTTCATCTACAATGCCTTTCTCAGACAAGAGGCTGGCTCGCCGGCGAAAGTGAGGCAGTGGTCGTCGCCGCCGGAGATGCAAATTGACGTGAATAAGCGCTACACCGCCACGCTCCATACCGTGAAGGGCGATATCGTCGTCGAACTCCTGCCCAAAGCAGCGCCGCTGACCGTCAACAACTTCGTCTTCCTCGCGCGGCAGGGCTATTACGACGGCGTCACCTTCCACCGGGTGCTCCCCGGTTTCGTGGCGCAGGGCGGCGACCCGGCCGGCACGGGCAGCGGCGGGCCGGGCTATTACATCCCCAACGAAACATCTTCCGGCCTGACCTTCGACGACGAGGGCCTCGTGGCCATGGCGAACGCCGGGCCGGATACCAACGGCAGCCAGTTTTTCATTACCTACGCCCCCCAGCCCGGCCTCGACGGCGGCTACACCATCTTCGGGCGCGTGACGAGCGGGCTGGACGTGGCGCTCGCGCTCTCGCCCCGCGACCCTTCGCAAAATCCAAACGCGCCGCCAGGGGACAAAATCAATTCGGTGACCATTGAGGAAAAGTAGGGTCAGGGGAGCTCGATAAACTCGGTTGCTCGCGTGCGCGTGTCGAAAAATGCGAAGGTGCGGCGGCCCATCAGCCCCATGACCTCGCCCGGGTTCAAGAGCACACACTCGCCCACCTTTTCCTCCGAGGCGGTGTGGTTGTGGCCGAAACACACTAAAGCGTACTGCCCGGAGAGCGCCAACCCTCTCGCAATTTCGGGGTAGTGATTCACGGCGACCCGGAGGCCGTCGAATTCTAACTGCGCCAAAGCGCCGTGCAGCGTGACGTGCGGGAATTGGGGGAGGAGGCGGGTCATCAACAGCACGTCCCCCTCGTTGTTGCCCCAGACGATGTGCACCGGCTTGCCCCCCGCGCCCTCGCCCAACTCCTTAAGCATGAACGGCGAACACAGGTCGCCGCAGTGGATCACGGCGTCAGCCGAGGTCGTCCGGGCCAGCGCGGCGCGGAGCGCCCAGAGGTTATCGTGGGTGTCGGAGAGAATAGCCAGTTTCATCTTATCGCCGCTCACGAGCTGGGTGAAGAGGAGAAATCGGGGATGTGCCCGGCCAGATGAGTCAGGAGCACGTCGAAGTCCGCCGGGTCGAGCTCGGCGCCCGAGGCCCAGCGCTCGTGCTCGGCGGCGAGGTAGGTCGCGTCGCGCCCGCCCAGAGCCGTCCGGCTTTTGTCCGTCGCGGGCCGCAGGTCATAAAACGCGTGCCGCGCCAGCACGGCCTGGGCCTGAGCCGGCGAGAGAAAAGCATAGAGGCTGACAGAGGTATCGGCTTGCACCAGGCGCAGCCCGAAACAAAAGTGGCCGTTGGGCACGCGCCCGCCGCGCGGACGGCGGATTTCAAACCGCCAGCGCCAGTAATTGACCTTCTGCCCCAGGTCGAGCCGCGCCTCCCCGTCTTTCTCGCGCATGACCAGTCCGCCGGCTCCGAGTTGGACGGCGCGCCCGCTCCGCCAGCGCGCGATTAACTGCTTCTCCGCCCACAACATCAGGGGTTGCGCGGCAATTACCGCCGCGCCCGCGAGGACGAAGCCTTCGGCCAGGCCGGCGACCGGGCCGAGGAGGAGAGTCCAGAGACGCTGCCCGATCAGATAGAGCGCGACGACGGCGGCGAGCCACAAGACCAGCGTCGCCACGCGCACGCCGGTGTGATAACGATCCGTGGGCAGTTCTCGCCCCAGGCTGGTCTCCGCTAGACGATCTGTCATACCGCGCCTCTGGCTTTGGCGCCCTCCAGCACTTCGTCGAGGATTTGTGCGCCCGTTTTCCCGGTTTGCCCGGAGACCGCCTGGGCCAGGTCGCGCCGAAAAGACGCCAGCCAGTCGCCGTTCACCGCCCTGGCTGTCAGCAGGCCGGCGCGCACGCCGTTCGCAATCGCGTAACGCGGCTCGGCCCGGTCAAGGTCGGCGTCGAAGAACGACGAACTCACGTACATGCGCTGGCGGTGAAACTGCGCCAGCAACAAGGAGAGCAGCGCATTGGATTCCCGCGAGTCGAGCCGCCCCAGCCCAAACTCGTGCAGGAACTGGCCCTCGGTTATCTGCCCCAGCCGCACCCGGTAGTAAAGCTCACGCAGGGGCCACGGATCCGCGGCCAGATGGCGCGTGAAGTCGAAATAAGCCTCGTCGAGGTCGTTGGCTAAATTGTCGAGCGCGCGGCGCAACGCGCCTTTCCAGCGTGTGTCGCCAGGCGCGCAGTCGCAGCCCACCGACCAGCGCCGCAGCCCATGCGGGCAGTTCCAGGCCGTGTTTTCGACGATTTCGATTTCTTTCGTCGGCGGATAGTCGCGCAAGTCGCGGCCGAGGTGGGTGCGCTCGTAGCCGACGGCCCCGGCTTCGTACGTCAGCAGCCAGTAGAGGAAATTTTCCTCACCCGGAAAGTGAAGGCCGAACGTCTCGCCGTCCAGGGCCAGGAGGAGCAGCCGGCCATAATTCCGCTTGAGCGGCCCCAGCGTGCCGCGCGCCCAGCGTCCCGCCCCTCCCACCGCCTGGATGCTGAAGGCGAGCTGGTTCGAGTGGTAGTCATCGCGGACGTACACCGCCAGCCGGTTGCCGGAGGGCAGCCGCACCCAGTAGGGCCCCGCGCCCTCGGAGGCGTCGCGCACCTGCGCCTGGGAGAGAAGCGTGAACTGCACCCCGTTGTCGTACAGGACCTGCAGGGTTTCGAGGTCTACGGCCATTTCCGGCAGCCACAGGCCCTGCGCCACGCGGCCAAAACGATGTTCGAAGGCCATCAGGCCCCAACGGACCTGCAACACTTTGTCGCGCGTGGGGTTCAGAGGCAGGATCGTATGATGCAGCGGCTGCGCCAGCGCGCTGCCGACGCCCCACTTTTCGACCGCCGCCCGGTCGGCGGCCACGATGCGTTGATGTGTCTCTGGCGCGTGCTTCTCCAGCCAGCGGCCCAGCGTCGTCCCGACGTTGAAGGAGATCAGGTCAAGGTTGCCCAGCGTGGCGTTCGGCGCATAACACAGTTGAGCGGCCTTCTCGTTGAGGTTCTTGTAAGGCGCGGCCTCCGGCTCATCTGGAATTTCATCGTCGGCAAACGGGTCGCCGCGCGGCGGCTGGTAAAAGTGGCCGTAAAGACAAAAGTAATTATCCGGCATATCTTCATCGCCCATACAATTCCGTCAAGTCGCCCAGCCGGTCCAGGATGGGCTCGGTCAATTGCCCGGCGGTGAAACGCCAGCCCCAGTTGCCGGAGGCGCGGCCCGGCAGGTTCATGCGCGCTTCCGCGCCGAGGTCGAGCACGTCTTGCAAGGGGACGACGGCCAGGTTCGCCACCGAGGACAGCGCCAGGCGGATCAGGTCCCAGGCGATGTCGCGGCCGTCGCGCCCCAGGTAGCGGCGGCAGAAGTCGCGCTCCGCCTCCGTGGCCGAGGCGTACCAGCCGCGCGTCGTGTCGTTGTCGTGGGTGCCCGTATAAACCACCGTATTGTGCTCGTAGGTGTGCGGCAGGAAGCGGTCTTCGGTCGCGCCGGCAAAGGCGAACTGCAGAATCCGCATCCCCGGCAGGTGGAAGCCGTCGCGCAAGGCCTCGACCTCCGGCGTGATCACGCCCAGGTCTTCGGCGATGATCGGCAAACCGCCGAGGGCGGCGCGCAGCGACTCGAAGAAATCGGCCCCCGGCCCTTTGACCCACTGCCCGACCTCCGCCGTGGGCATCCCCGCCGGGATTTCCCAATAGGCCTCGAAGCCCCGGAAATGATCGAGCCGGATCAAATCCACCTGCGCCAGTGCGGCGCGCATCCGGTCAATCCACCAAGAGTAACCCGTGCGCTTAAGCGCAGGCCAGTCGTATAATGGATTGCCCCACAACTGCCCGGTCTGGCTGAAGTAATCGGGCGGCACGCCGGCGATGGCGGTGGGCTGGCGCTTTTCGTCGAGCAGGAAAATCTCCGGGTGGGACCAGACGTCGGCGCAGTCGCTGGAGACGAAGATCGGCACGTCGCCGATCAGCCGGAGGCCGTTCTCATTGGCGTAGGCTTTCAACGCGCGCCACTGGCGGAAGAACAGGAACTGGCGGAACTTGTGCTCCTCGCTCGCCGCCCGCTGCTGCTCACGGGCGCGCGCCAGCGCCGCCGGTTCGCGCCGGATCAACTCCATCTCCCAGGTGAGCCAGCTCTCGCCGCCGCGCGCCTCTTTCAGCGCCATGAACACAGCGTAGTCGTCGAGCCAGCCGGCGTGCTCAGCGCAGAACGCCTCAAACTGTGAGCGCAGAGCGGGCGCGGCTCTGGCCCGGAAATTCTCCCACGCCCGCCGGAGCAGTTTGACCTTGAACTCGATGACCCGCCCGAAGTCCACCCGCTCGCGCGGGAACTCCGGCGCCGCCAGGTCGGCCGGCTGGAGCAGGCCGTCTTTCACCAGTTCGCCGGGACTGACGAGGTAGGGATTGCCGGCCAGCGCCGAGAAACATTGATAGGGCGAATCGCCGTAGCCGGTGGGGCCGAGCGGCAGAATCTGCCACCATTTTTGCCTGGCGCGGACAAGCGTGTCCACCCACTGGTAGGCCGCCTCGCCGAGGTCGCCGATGCCATACGGCCCCGGCAACGAGGTGGGGTGCAGGAGGATACCCGCGCCACGGGCATCGGGATGCCCGCGGGCATCGGGATGCCCGCGCCACGGAGGCGGCGCCGGGGTTGCCGCCGTCTCCGCTGTCATAGCGCCTCACTCCCGAGCGGCTGGGTCTTGCGCTTGAGTTGGCCGTCGTCGGGGATACCCGCGCGGGGGAAGTGTTCGGCTGAAATATCCGGGTGAACGACAGCGCCGCGGCCCACGCGGATTCCGCCGGGGACCTGCACGTTTTTTCCGATGGTGGCGATGCCCAGGGAGGTCTCGTCGTCGCCTAAGGCGCCCACTTGCGCGTAATGGCCGATGGTCACGTTCTTGTCAATGATGGCGCGCTCGACGCGCGCGCCGGCCTCGATGGAACTATTGGTAAAGATGATCGAATCGCGCACCACGGCTTCCGGCCCCACGTAAACGCCGGGCGAGAGCACCGAACGCTCCACCACTGCGCCAGGGGAAATGATGGAGCCGTCGGTAATCAGGCTGTCCGTCACCCGCGCGCCATTCTGGACGAGGACGGGCGGGCGTTCTTCGGAACGCGTGTGAATGATCCACGACCGGTCGTTCAAATCCAGCGCGGGCGGATGCTTGAGCAAATCCATGTGGGCGCGCCAATACGAGTCAATCGTGCCCACGTCCACCCAGTAACCGGCGTAGGGATAGGCGAACACGCGCCGGCCCTCGCGCACCATGCGCGGGATGATGTCTTTGCCGAAGTCGTGCCCGGAATCCGGGCGGCGCGCGTCATCCCACAGAAGCCGGTCCAGCACGGGGAGGGTGAAGACATAAATCCCCATGGAAGCCAGCGTCCCCGGCGGGTCCTTGGGCTTCTCGACGAACTGCGTCACGCGGTATTCGTCGTCCGTCGCCACAATGCCCATGCGCGTGGCTTCTTCACGCGTGACGCGGAGGGTGGCGATGGTCAGGTCGGCCTTGTGATCGACGTGGAAGGCGAGCAGCGGATCGTAGTTCATCTCGTAGATATGATCGCCCCCGAGGATCAGGGCAAAATCCGGCCTGGCGCTCTTCAGGAAGGAAAAGTTCTGCTGAATGGCGTCGGCCGTTCCGGCGTACCAGTCCGTGTCTGCCCGGCCCTTGTACGGCTGATAAATGCGGATGCCGCCGGTGAAGCCGCGGTCCAGGTCCCACGGGCGGCCCGCGCCGATGTGCTCGTTCAGCGAGTGCGGGCGGTATTGCGTCAGCAGCATGATGTCGAACAGCCCCGAGTTGACGCAGTTGGACAAGACGAAGTCAATGATGCGATACTTCCCGGCGAACGGCACGGCCGGTTTTGCGCGCTTGGCTGTCAGCACGCCCAGGCGGGAACCTTCCCCGCCGGCCAGAATGGCGACGTGTGTTTTCATCTCTCGCCTCCGGGGTGTGGGCCAGTTCAGTTGATGGAGCGTGACTACATTATAGTGCGAAATGCGCCCCCTGCGCCACAGGCGCCTAGAGAGAGTGTGCCCGCCAATGTTGTCAGGCAACCCTGTTCGGCCGCAGTGGCACTGCGGCCAGGCGGCTGTCAGCAGTGCAACTGCTGACAAACTTTGCGGGCACACTATAGATATTTGGCCGCCTGAGGGTAAAATAGACCCGGCCCACCCGCCGGATTGAGACCACATGAACTGGCAACCGATCTTCGATACGTTGAGCGACGGCCTCCTCGTGCTCGACGCCCAGAACCGCATCCTGGACTTCAACGCCGCCGCCGCGCGTTCTCTCAACCTGACCGCCTCGGCCATGGGGCAGAGCGTCGAGGCGGCCTGGCCCGCCTGGTCGGACCTGCCGGAGCGCTGCCGTCGCGCCCCAGAGGGTCAGACGGAAATTCGTGTGGGCGGCGATTCGCCGCGCCACTTCGATCTGAAGATAGCCCCCGTGCGCGACGAGAGTGGCCGACCGTTCGGACGGCTGATCACCCTGCGCGAGATCGCCGAGCGCCAGCAGGGCTTCGACTACCGCTCAACCGAGGAGCAACTGCGCCTGCAAAGCGCCGCGCTGGAGGCGGCCGCCAATGGCATTGTGATCGCCGACCGCGAGGGGCGCATCCTCTGGGTAAACCCGGCCTTCACTCGCATCACCGGCTACCCGCTGGACGAGGCGCTCGGCCAGAATCTGCGCCTGCTCCGCTCCGGCGTCCACGGGCCTGAGTTCTACCAGGCGCTCTGGCAGACGATCCTGGCGGGCCAGGTTTGGCACGGCGAGATCACTAATCGCCGCAAAGATGGCAGTCGGTACACCGAAGAGCAGACGATTACACCCGTGCGCGACGAGCAGGGCGAGGTTCGTTACTTCATCGCCATCAAACACGACATCACCGAGCGCCGGCATAACGCCGAAGCGCTGCGCCGGCGCAACGAATATCTGGCGGCGCTGAACGAGACGATGCTGGGGCTGAGCGCCCGCCTGGATTTGAACGACATCCTGGAAAACATCGTCAAACGCGCCGGAGAACTGTTGGGGACGCCGCACGGTTACCTGGATCTGGTCGAGCCTTCGACTAACGCTCAGGCGGGCCAGGTCGAACTGAAGCCGAGGGTCGCGACCGGCGCGCTCAGTCAATCCCTCCAGATCAAGGTCAAACTTGGCGAGGGGGTCGCCGGGACGGTGTGGCAGACCGGTCGGCCGGTGGTCGTTAACGACTACGACGCCTGGCCGGGGCGCATTCCGGGCTATCGTCACAACGTGATCCGCGCCGTCGTCGGCGTGCCGCTGAAGTCCGGCGCGCAGGTGGCCGGGGTGCTGGGCCTGGCCTACGACCACACGACCCGGCGGGTCTTTGACCCGGAGGCCATGGCACTGCTCAGCCAGTTCGCGCAACTGGCCGCTATCGCGCTCGACAACGCCCGGCTGTTCGAGACCGAGCGCGCCGCCCGCCAGCAGGCCGAGACCTTGCGGGCGGCGGCTCAGGCGTTGAGCGCCACCCTGGACCTGCCCCACGTGCTCGAAGCGCTGTTGAGCGAATTGCAGAAGGTGGCGCCGTACGACAGCGCCTCCGTTCAACAGTTGAAGGGTGACTACCTGGAAATCATCGCCTGCCGCGGTTTCGACGCCAACGCCGACGTGCTGGGCGCGCAGTTCCCGCTGGACGACCCCGAAGCGCCTAATGCCGAGGTCGCGCGCCGCCGCGCGCCGCTGATTCTGGAGGACGTGCAGGCTGTCTCGGCCTATTTCCGCGCTGGCCGGCACGCGTCCGCCGGCATCCGCGGCTGGCTGGGAGCGCCGATTTTGTTCGGCGACCGCCTGATCGGGATGATCACGCTGGATAAACATGAGCCAGGCTTTTACACTCCCCAGCACGCGCAGCTGGCCTTGTCCTTCGCCAGTCAGGCCGCGATGGCCATCGAGAAGGCTCGCCTGTTTGAAACGGAGCGCGCGGCGCGCGAGCAGGCCCAGGCGCTCCAGGCGGCCGCCCAGGCGCTCAGCGCGACGCTCAACCTGCAGCAAGTCCTGGAAATTATCCTGACCGAACTGCAAAAAGTGGTGCCCTATGACAGCGCGGCGGTGCACCAGATCCAGAGCGGCTACCGCGAGATCATCGCCGGACGTGGTTTCGACAATCTCGCCAGCCTGCTCGGCCGGCCGACGCCCTTCACGCCGGAGGCCGACCCGTTGGGCGATGATATTGCCCGGCGCCGTGCGCCCACCGTCGTCTCGGACGTCCAGGCGAGTTACCCCCAATATTTCGGCGGGCCGCAGCGCCGCATCCGCGGCTGGCTGGGCGTCCCGATGTTGTTCGGGGACCAACTGGTCGGCCTGATCACCGTGGACAAAAACGAGCCGGGTTTCTACACCGAGCGGCACGCCCAAATTGCGCTGGCCTATGCCGCGCAGGCGGCGATGGCCCTGCACAATGCGCAGCGTTTCGCCAGCGAACAACGGCAGGTGCGGCGGCAGGCGGTGCTGTTCCGCCTCAGCGCCCGCCTGGCCGCCCTGCTCGACGAAGACGAGGTCTGGCGCGGCGTGGTGGAAGAATTGCAGGATGAGCAGTTGCATTACTCACCGGACGTCACCCGCGAGCCGGCCCTGCGACAGGCTCAGGGTCTCCCCGGCCTGGGCCACGGCGCAGAGGCCGAGGCGCCGATCCGCGTGGACGGCCAGACCATCGGCGTGCTCATCGTCAAAAGCCCACAGGGCAACGCCTTCGGCCAGGAAGACCGGGAAGTGTTCGCCGCCGCGGCCAATCAGGCGGGGTTGGCGCTGGGCCGCGCGCGCCTGTGGAAAGAAATGCAGCGGCGCGTCGCCGAGATGGCGGCCGTCAACGCCATCAGCCAGGCCGCCGCTCATCTGGAATTGAATGCGCTGATCGAGCTGGTTGGGGAGAAAATCCGCGAGATTTTCGCCGCGCAGACGATGTACATCGCCCTGTTGGAGGCCCGCACGGCCCTCATCCACATCCCGTACAACGTCGAGCGGGGGCAGCGCGTCTTGACGGAGCCTGTGCCCCTGGGAAAGGGCGTCTCTTCGCTCATCCTTCGTCTGCGCCAACCTCTGCTCATCAACCGGGATTGGCAACGGCGCATGCGCCAGTATCAGGCGACGACTTATGGCGAGGCGCCCCGGTCCTTTCTCGGCGTGCCCATCCTCGTCGGCGACCCTTCGACCGGCTCAGGGCAAGCGGCCATCGGCGTCATCAGCGTCCAAAGCCTGGAACAGGAAAATGCTTTCACCGAAGCCGACGCGCGCCTGCTGGCGATTATCGCCTCCAGCGTCGGCATCGTCATTCAGAACGCCCGGTTGTTCGAGGAGACCCAAAAGGCCAGAGAGGCGGCCGAGGCCGCCACACACGCCAAGTCGGAATTCCTGGCGAACGTGAGCCACGAAATCCGCACGCCGATGAACGCCGTCCTCGGCACGACCAGCCTGCTGCTGGACACGGCGCTGACGGCGCAACAGCGCAAGTACGCCGAGACGATTCAACACGGGAGCGAGGCGCTGCTCCACATCGTCAACGACATCCTGGATTTCTCGAAGATTGAAGCCGGCAAACTGGAACTGGAGCGCCGCCCGTTCGATCTGCGCGAATGCCTGGAAGGTGCGCTCGACCTGATGGCCGCCAACGCCGCCGACAAGGGGCTGGACCTGGCGTACCTGATCGAGATGCCCTTCCCCCAGGCCATCTGGGGCGACGCGATCCGCCTGCGGCAGATCCTCATCAACCTGTTGGGCAACGCCATCAAGTTCACGGACCAGGGTGAGGTCTCGGTCGTCGTCTCGAGCGCCCCCGCCGCCGGCGGCGCGGCGCCGGCCGCCTACGAA